>DAINRN010000034.1:0-6663 GCA_036741815.1 Acidobacteriota bacterium | reverse complement strand
GACGCCTTCGCCGATTTCCTGGAGTGGTCCGGCGCGAGCCAGTCCCTGGCCGGGCTGATGGACGAGCTGCGCCGACTGCCCGGGTTCCCGCTGCAGACGCGCTCGCGGGTCACCGTCCTCGGGCAGGCCCGCGAGACGGTCTCCACCGTCACCAAGGTGAAGGTCGGTCCCCTGCCGCCCGAACTCTTCGAGCGGCCGGGGGACTACCGGCTGCAGTCGCCGCCGGACACGCAGCCATAGGAGGTCATGCCATGGGGATCATCGTCCGCATACTGGTCAACGCCGTGGGCCTCTACTGCACCACGTTCGTGCCCGGCATCACCTGGAAGGGCGATCTGATACGGCTGATGATCGCGGGCGCCATCCTCGGCCTGTTCAACCTCATCGTGAGGCCGCTGGCCCTGCTGCTGTCGCTGCCGCTCTTGATCGTGACCCTGGGCCTCTTCTACTTCATCCTGAACGGCGTCCTCCTGTGGCTGGCCCAGTTCGTCCTGCCCGGCTACGCGGTGAGCGGGCTCGTGGCCGGGATCCTGGGGGCGCTGGTGATGACGGTCGTGAACTGGGTCATCCACGCCCTGATCGGGAAGTAGGCCCGCCGGGGTTAGACTCGCGCCGTGCCCGAGGCTTCTGCCGACCTGAGCCTGCTCTCCGCGATGATCACGCCGGCGGTGCTCATCTCCGCCTGCGGGACGCTGATCTTCTCGACCTCCACCCGCCTGGCCCGCATCGTGGACCGCGTCCGGCAGCTCTCGCACTCGTTCGAGCAGCTCTATACAGGCTCGGTCACGGACTTCTCTGAGGAGCGGCGCCAGGAGGTGGAGCGGCAGCTCGTCCTCCTGGCCGGCCGCGGGCGGCTCATCCAGCGCGCCCTCACCAGCTTCTACGTCTCCCTCGGGATCTTCGTGGGCACCACCCTCGGCATCGGCCTGGCGGCGCTGTGGCCGCGGATCACCTGGCTGCCGACCAGCCTCGGCGCGGCCGGCACCATCGTCCTCTTCTACGGCTGCGTCATGCTCATCGGGGAGACGCGGCTGTCGCTGCGCTCGGTGGACCTGGAGATGGAGTTCGCGTTGAAGCTGCGCGAGCTGTACCAGTCGCGGCTGCCGAAGGATTGAAGTCGCCCCTGGCGGTCCGACGCGGCGGCTGGAGATGGAAAAGCCTAATAACCGCCGCTGTCGGAATGGTGCTCGTATGCGCTAGTCCGGCGCGTGCCGACGCCGGGATTCCGATGCTATGGCTGATGTGGCCGGCAGCCTGGATGATGCTCGTTCCAGTGATCGCCCTTGAAGGCATCGTTGCGCGGCGGGTCCTCAAGGCGAGCTGGGCAGAGTCTCTCAAGGTGTCCGCGGTTGCGAACGTCGTCTCAACCATCGTTGGCATTCCAGTCACATGGCTGGCGCTGGTTGCGGTTGAAGTGCTCTACGGAATTGTCGTCAATGTTCTCCCCATGACGGAGCCCTTCAGCCGGCGGTAAGGATGATCGGCCTGCCACTCATGGCACCCTGGCTTGCGCCCCCTGGCGATCGCAGAGACTCGTGGATCATTCCGGCTGCGGCGATGTGGCTGTGCGTTCCGTTCTTCTTCGTATCGGTTTGGCTGGAGGCCTGGGCTGTCGAGCGCTGGATACCAGCCTCGGCTACCCAGTATCTGAAGGCATGGAGTCGACAGGCAAACCTAGTCTCGTATGGCCTGTTCGAGGCGCTCCTTGCCGCGCTGCTGATCTTCTGTTTGGTCACTATCGACGCGTAAGCCGCGGCGATACTGATCTGGGCGGGTGCCGGTCAGACCTACAACGACAACTGCTACTTTTCGTACTTGTTCCGGAAACAGGTTGCCCGCACGGATGATTGCCACTTTCCTATCCTCCCGCGACACGTTCGCCCGTTCCTGCGGCGGCACGGATGAAGCCTAGACGCGGCTGGCGATGGCCTCCGCGATCTCGGTCGTGCCCGCGGTGCCGCCCAGGTCGTGGGTGACCTTCTTGCCCTCGGCCAGGACGGCGAGCACCGCCTTGCGGACGCGGCCGGCGGCCTCCAGCTCGTGCAGGTGCTCGAGCATCATGGCCCCGGACAGGATGAGCGCGATGGGGTTGGCCAGGTTCTTGCCGGCGATGTCGGGCGCGCTGCCGTGCACGGCCTCGAAGACGGCGGCGTGCTCGCCGATGTTGGCGCCGGGGGCCATGCCCAGCCCGCCGATGAAGCCCGCGCACAGGTCGGACACGATGTCGCCGTAGAGGTTCTCGAGCAGCAGGGTGTCGAAGCGGGTGGGGTCGAGGACCAGCTGCATGCACAGCGCGTCCACGATCACCTCGTCGTAGGTCACGGTGGGATGGCCCTTGGCCACGGCGCGGCAGCAGTCCAGGAACAGGCCGTCCGACAGCTTCATGATGTTGGCCTTGTGGACCGCGGTCACGCGCTTGCGCCCGTGCTTCTCCGCGTAGTCGAAGGCGAAGCGGGCGATGCGCGTCGAGGCCTTCTCCGTGATGATCTTCAGGGACTCCACCACGCCCGGCACCACGACGTGCTCCAGGCCGCTGTACAGGCTTTCGGTGTTCTCTCGCACCACGATCAGGTCCACGCCGTCGTAGCGGCTCTTCACGCCGGGCAGCGTGCGGACCGGGCGGAGGTTCGCGTAGAGGTCGAGGGTCTTGCGCAGCTCCACGTTGACCGACCGGTGGCCGGTGCCAATGGGGGTCGCGGTGGGCCCCTTGAGCGCGACCTTGTTCCTGCGCACGGCCTCGATCACGCGCGGGGGCAGCGCGACCCCCTCCTTGCCCATCGCGCCGGCGCCCGCAATCTCGGTCTCGAAGTGGAAGTCGATACCCGTGGCGGACAGCACCCGGACCGCGGCCGAGGTCACCTCGGGGCCGATCCCGTCGCCGGGGATGAGCGTGATCGTGTAGCTCTTGGCGCTCACGGGATCTCCTTGCCCGCCCGGTCGATCCCCGTGACGTCGCGCGGGGCCACCCGGGCCTGGCTCTTGAGGATGCGCAGCACCTCGCGCGAGGTTCGCGCCCGCTTCAGGATCGAGACCTCGTCGGCGCGCACCTTGCCGCGCGGGACCAGCGTCCGCTCGATCCAGGCCATGAGCCCGTCCCAGTAGTCGTCGTCGCCCACCAGGATCACCGGGAAGGGCTTCACCTTCTTGGTCTGGATGAGGGTGACGGCCTCGAACATCTCGTCGAGAGTGCCGAAGCCTCCGGGCAGGATCACGAAGGCCTGGCTGTACTTGACGAACATGACCTTGCGGACGAAGAAGTACCGGAAGGACAGCGTCCGGGTCAGGTAGGGGTTGGGCTTCAGCTCGTAGGGCAGCTCGATGGCGAGCCCGACCGACTCCCCGCCCGCCTCCAACGCCCCCTTGTTGGCGGCCTCCATGTCCCCCGGGCCGCCGCCCGTGATGACCGCGTAGCCGGCCTTGGCCAGGGCCCGGCCCATGGCCTCGGCGCGCTTGTAGTCGGCGCTGCCCGGCTGGCTCCGGGAGGATCCGAAGATGGCCACGCCCTTGATCTCGGATAGGGTCTCGAAGCCCTCGACGAACTCCCCCATGATGCGGAAGATCCGCCAGGTGTCCTTGACCGCGAAGTCCAGCATGGGGTCGCGACGGGGTCGTTCCAAGCCTAGATCCCTCAATGGGTTCGGTCATCATAGGCGACACGCCGCCGGAGAATCAAACCCCCCGCGCGGAACCCTTGGGCCGCCCCGTGCGTTACGGCTTCGGGGCCGGCTCAGCGGCCTTCTCGGGAGGCCGCAATGAGGCGATCCGCGATCCTGATCCTCGCCGCGCTGCTCCAGGCGGGGTGCTTCGTCCAGGTCCAGCACGTGACGGACGCGACGGGGGCGTTCCGCGAAGCGCGGGCCGAGGCCTTGCGCTTCCAGGGACGGCCGGGCCCGGCCCGGCAGCTCAACGTCCTCGTCTACGACCCCGACGACAGCGAGCTGGTCCGGGTCAGCGTGCCGATGTGGCTGGCGAAAAAGGCCGCCGGCCACGTGGACTGGGACCTCGACCTCGACGAGCAGGACGAGGACGCGCTCGGACGGGTCAAGCGGCGGGTGCCGATCGAGGCCCTCGAGAAGGCCGGCCTCGGGATCCTGGCCGAGGTGGACGAGGACGGAGGGGAGCAGGTACTGGTGTGGCTGCGTTAGGCTCCGGGGCTGATGGAGGCTTCGGACCGCGATCTCATGGCGCGCTTGGCCTCCGGGGACCGCGAGGCGCTGGGGCCGCTCATGGAACGCCATCACGTCCGGGTCTACCGGATCGCCCTCGCGTACCTGCGCGACAGGGATGAGGCCCAGGACGCAGTGCAGGAGACCTTCGTGAAGGCGTATCAGGGCGCGGCGCGCTGGGACGGGTCCGCCGAGGTCGCGCCCTGGCTGGCGCGCATCGCAGTGAACCACGCGATCGACCGCTACCGGCGTGGCCGCCGGCGCCTGAAGTCCGAGACGCCGCTGGACGCGGAAGAGCACGGCGAGCGCATCGCCGCCGCCGCTCCGTCGCCGGAGCGGCGGGCCATGGACCGCGAGGCGGGGGAGCGGATCGCGGCCGCGCTTCACGGCCTGCCGGCCCGGCAGCGGGCCATCGTGGTGTTGAGGCTGTACGAAGAGATGAACCTGGACGAGATCGCGCGGTCCCTGGACATGCGCCTGGGCACCGTCAAGAGCAGCCTGCACCGGGCGCTCCGCCGCATGCGAGTGGCGCTCGCGGGGCTGCGCCCGTGAAACTGCTCCACGGCCGATGGAGCCGGCGGATGAGCCTGCTCGCGACGGGCGCCCTGGACGGGCCCGAGCGCGCCGCCGCGCTGGCCCATGCCGAGGCGTGCGCGGCCTGCCGGACGGACCTGGAGGCGGCGCAGGACGTGCTCGCGCTGGCGGGCCACGACCCCGTCCGGGACGCGCTCCCGCCGCTTCCGGTGGGCGCGCTGCTGGCGCGCGTGCAGGCGCGGATCGCCGAAACGGAAGCGGCCGCGCGGCCGGGTCCGCCGCGTTGGGTCAAGGTCCTCGTCCCCCTCGCCGCCGCGGCGGCCATCGCGGTCGTCACGCTGCGGCGTCCCTCCCCCGAGCCGCGGCCCGTGGCGCCGGCCGCGCCGCGGCAGGCCACCGTCTCCGAGGACTCCCTGCGCCGTCTGGAGTCCAGCATGGCGCGCGAGAACGCCGTCCGCTACCTGAACGATGCCCAGGACGTGCTCGTCACGGTCGCCTCCGCGCCCCTGGCGTGCGACCGCAAGCGCGCGCGCGTGGACGTGGGGGAGGAGGCCCGGCGGAGCCGCGAGCTCCTCTCCCGCCGCGCCCTGCTCGTGGAGACGGACCGGGCGGAGATGGCGGGCGCGCGCCCCGTCCTCGAGGACGTGTCGAACATGCTGCGCGAGGTGGCGGCGCTCGACCCCTGCTCGCGGCCGGAGGAGCTGCTGGCCATACAGAGGCAGATGTCCCGGCAGCGCCTCCTCATGAAGATCGACCTCATGACCTGGGAGCTGCAGGGATGAGCGGCCGTCACCTTCGCGGCGCCCTGCTCCTGGCGCTCCTCACCGGCTTGCCGTGCTGGGCGCAGCCCGACGCCGAGCGCCTGAAGACCGCCAAGGCGCTCTTCTTCGACCGCAAGTACGCCGAGGCGCGGCAGGCCTGGCAGACGATCCTGGGCGGGGCGCGCGGCGCGGACGCGGACACGGCGGCCTACTGGGTCGCGCGCAGCAGCGAGAACCTGGGCGAGGACGAGCGGGCCCTGAAGGAGTACGGGGCCTTCCTGGCCCGGCGCCCGGCCGACCGCGCCCTCGCCGAAGAGGCGCGCACCAGCCGCGTGGGCCTGGCGGCGCGCTTGTACAAAGCGGGAAGGACGCAGCACCTGCCCGTCTTGCGCGAGGCCCTGTCGGACCCGAGCAAGACCGTGCGCTACTTCGCGGCGCTGCAGCTCTCGATGCTCGGCCCGGACGCCGGCAAGGATGCGGTGCCCGTGCTCCAGAAGATCGTGCAGGAAGAGACCGACCCCGACCTGGTGGACCGGGCGAAGGTGGGTCTGCTGCGGCTGGACCCCCGGGCCCTTTCGCGCACTCCAGGCGCGGGGGCCGCGCCCCCGCGCGGCGACACGCGGTGGCTGAAGGTGCGCGTCTTCGAGAAGGGCGACGCCAAGCCCAAGGTCGTGGTGAACCTGCCCGTGGCCCTGGCCGACATGGTCTTCAAGAGCCTGCCCGACGACGCCAGGCACGAGCTCGAGATGAAGGGCTACGACGCGGAGAACTTCTGGCAGCAGTTCAAGGGGGAGGGACCGACGCAGATCATCGACATCGAGGGAGACGACGGCGAGAAGATCCAGATTTGGATCGAGTGAAGACGGGTGGGGGGTCGAAGAAAGGAAGGAATCATGACGCGGACGACATGGAGCATGGCGCTCGTCGGGATGCTGGGCGGCGCGGCCTTCCTGACGGCGGCGGAGCAGCCGAAGGCGGCGCAAGACGACCTCTCCGTGGTCAAGAGGGCGGTCGCTTCGGACGCGACGGCCATGGCACCCGCACGGCCGCAGGTCGAGGTGCAGCCCGCACCCCGGTCGGCAGCCCGGGGCCACGAGCCGCAGTGGTTCAAGGTCCGGATCGTGGACAAGGCCACCGGAAAGAAGAAAGTCACGGTCAACATGCCTCTGGCGCTGGTCAGGGCGCTGGGCGACGACCTGCCG
>DAINRN010000033.1:0-13366 GCA_036741815.1 Acidobacteriota bacterium | reverse complement strand
CGGTCTGGACGATGCGCGCCTTGTTCAGCTCGCAGCCCAGCGCCGAGGCCACGGCGGCTTCGGCGGCAAGGAGGACGCGCCTTCCGCGCCGGGCGCGCAGGTGGCGCTGCTCGCGCAGGCCACCGGCCGCCCCGTGCGCCTCATCATGACGCGCGAGGAGGACATGGCGGTCATGTCCAAGCGGCACCCGGGGCGCGTGCGCATGCGCACGGCGGGCACGCGCGACGGGGACCTGGTCGCGGTGGAGGTGGACTACCTCCTCGACGGCGGCGCGTACGCGACGCTCTCGCCCGTGGTTCTCTTCCGCGGCACCGTCCATGCCGCGGGCCCCTACCGCGTTCCCAACGTGAAGGTGGACTCGCGCGTCGTGCGCACGCACAAGGTGCCGTGCGGCGCCTTCCGCGGCTTCGGGGAGCCGCAGGTCGTCTTCGCCTGCGAGAGCCAGATGGACCTTCTGGCGGAGCGGATCGGCATGGACCCGCTCGCGCTGCGGCGGCGCAACGCGTTGCGCGTGGGCGACGAGACCATCACCGGCCACAAGCTCACGGCCAGCGTCGGGTTCGACGAGGTGCTCGACAAGGTGGCCGCGTCCGCCGAGTGGGAGTCCAGGCGTGCGTCGCTGGCCGGCCAGTCCGGTCCGACACGCAGGGGGATCGGCTTGGCCGCCTGCTACTACGGCGTGGGCCTGGGGGCGATGGGCAAGCACCTCAACCCGGCGGGCGCCAACGTGGTCGTCCACGGAGACGGAAGCGTGACGGTCGCGGTCGGCACCACGGAGATCGGACAGGGCATGGTGACGGTCCTGACCCAGATCGCGGCCGAGGCCCTCGGGTGTCCCATCGATCTCGTCCGTGTCGTGGAGGCCGACACGTCGCGCGTCCCCGACAGTGGCCCGACCGTGGCCAGCCGCACGACGGTCATGAGCGGCAACGCGATCCGTGACGCCGCCGCCAAGATCCGCGCCGTCATGGAGCCCGTGATCGCGGACAGCGGACTCTCATGGAAGGACGCGGTGGCGCTGTGCGTGCAGAAGCAGGTGGGCCTGGCCGCCCACGGCTGGGCCGTGCCCCCGCCCACCACCTTCGACCTGATCACGGGGCAGGGCGAGGCCTACATCTGCTACTCGTTCTCGGCCAACATCGTCGAGGTCGAGGTGGACACGGAGACCGGCGAGACCCGCGTCCTGCGCGTCCACTCCGGCCACGACACCGGCCGCGTCATCAACCCCACCACGGGCGAGGGCCAGGTCGAGGGCGGCGTGGTTCAGGGCCTCGGTTACGCGCTCGTAGAGGAGCACGCCACGAAGGACGGCCGCATCCTCAACGACCAGTTCTCGACCTACATCATCCCCACGACGCTCGACACGCCGGAGATCCTCTCCATCCTCGTGGAGCACGAATTCCCGTGGGGGCCGTACGGCGCCAAGGGCCTGGGCGAGACCCCGATCATCGCGGTGGCGCCGGCGGTAACGAACGCCATCCACCACGCCGTGGGCGTCCGCCTCAGCGAGATCCCCGCCACGCCCGAACGGGTCTGGACCGCCCTGCGCGCCAAGGCCGCAGCGTCTCCGTCCGAGCGTTAGGCCCGCCTTGCGGCTCAACTCGCCCCGGGGCGAGTTGGCGCCGGGGGCTGCGAGGGATCCGCCCCGGGGCGGATACGGAATCCGTAAGTCCGCGTCGAATGCTTGCTCTGGCGCGGGTAACCGACGGGACAACGCACGTACGACACATCCTTGGAGCGCGGCGCAGACGGCCGGCTGGGGTGTACCATCGAGCCAGCGATTCTTGAAGGGGCAGTCGACGTGCGGAACGTCGCCATCGCCGTTCTCGCCGCCCTGATCGGGTCCATCCCCGGAGCCGACGCCGACGGCATGCTCGACCCGAGCTTCGGCAACGGCGGGCTGGTCACGACGAACTTCCCCTTTTTGGACTCGTATGACGGCGCCAACTCGCTCGTCGTCCTGCCCGACGGCCGTGCGGTGGCGGCGGGAAGGGCAGGCGACATAAAACCGCCGGGGGCGATGGCCGTCGCGCGCTACCTGTCCTCCGGTGCGCTGGACGGCGGACTCGTGACGGTGTCGCCGGATTGCGAAGTCGCGTTCGGCGGCCCCGGCAACGGCGCGGAAGCCGCTTTGCTCCAGCCGGACGGTCGTCTCGTCCTGGTCGGGATCTGCGCCAATTTTGACATTCCGTTGGTAGTACCGGTCTTCTGGCTTGTCCGCCTCAACGTGGACGGCTCGCTCGATCCCTCGTTCGGCACGGGCGGGCAGGTCTACACGCCCTTCCCGGGCGGTGCGTTAGACGTGAGCGTCGCGGGTCTCCTGCAGCCCGACGGACGGATCGTCGCGATGGGGTGGGGGAACATGGCTGTCATGGCCGCGCGATACAACCCGGACGGAAGCCTGGACCCGACGTTCGGTACCGCTGGACAGGTGACCGTCCCTCTCGCCGAATACTTCGTGGTGCGAAGCGCTGCGCTGCAACCGGACGGCAAGCTGGTCATCGGCGGGACGGCGGCTGGGGATTTCGGCGTTGTCCGTCTGCTGCCGAACGGCGCCCCGGATCCGTCGTTCGACGGGGACGGCCTGGTGACTTCGGATTTCGGCGCGTCCGAGACCGGAAGGTCGGTGACCGTCCTCGGTGACGGCCGTCTGGTGCTGGCCGGCAGCGGGACGTTCACGCAGGACTTCGCGGTCGTGCGTTACCTGGCGGACGGGACTCTGGACACGTCGTTCGGCACCGGCGGGCTCGCCACGGCGAATGCCGGTGGCGACGACGTTGCCAACCAGGTTCTCCAGCTACCGAACGGCAAGCTCTTCCTTGCGGGCCATACCAACGCGAACGCGGCGGGTGGCCGGGATTTCCTGCTGACTCGGTTCCATGCGGACGGGGCCCTCGACACGTCGTTCGGGACGGCCGGCTTCCTCCAGACGGACTTCGGATCCGGGCAGGACTACTGCACCGCGGTCGCACTCGCGGGACAGGACCTCATCCTGACCGCCGGATACACCTGGCCTCCCCAGGATGAGCCCGATTTCGCGCTCGCCCGGTACATCGCCAGCACGCCGGTCGAGCTGCTCGCGTTCGGGGTCGAGTAGCCCACCGGGCCTAGAGCCGTTTCACCGCCGTGAACGCGACCCTCTTGCCGCGAGACAGGGGCTCGGGCGCGCGGCCGACTACAGCCAGCCGCCCTTGAAGCCCGCGCGGCGCAGGCCTTCGACCAGGTAGGGGCAGGTCCGCATCAGGTTCCACACCAGGCCGGTGCGGTCGTTCTCGATCATGATGACGACGGGGCCCTCGTTGATGCCGTAGTGGTACGGCGAGATCCAGCCGTAGGGGCTGTGGGAACGATCGGGGTACGTCGCGTTGAAGGTGGCCTTGAAGCCGTACGGGTTGGCGGAGCAGAGATCGAGGTGGTCGCGGTAGTACTCCACCGTCGGCACCACGATCTCCGGCGCGAAGGGCAGCGACGCTGCCACCGCCCACGGAGCCAGGGTGCCGTCGTCCGGCCCGTCGGGCACGCCGCGCGCGATGTAGTCGTAGAAGGACCGCTTCACGCCGTCGATGGTCAGCGTGCGGGGCCCGGGGCCGTCGGTGGCGGTGAGGCCCCAGCAGCGCTCGTTGTAGTCGTGGAAGCCGTGGGGGTTCGCGATCGCGTAGCGCTGCTGCGCGAGGGTGGCGCGGCGGCTGTTCTCGAAGTAGTCGATCCCGCGCTCGCGCATGTAGGCGTCGCGGATCCCGCGGAAGTCGATCCACAGGTGCGAGAGCTGGTGGACGAACAGCGGGCCCGCGGCCACCTGCTCGATGCCGTAGACCTCGCGCCACTCGTACGTGGAGAGCCAGGCCGCGTAGGTCTCCGGCGGGAGCGGGTGGGTGGGCGAGCCGAGACCCAGGACATACAGGATCAGCGCCTCGTCGTATCCCTCCCACCGGTAGCGCATCAGGCCGCGCTCCGGCCTCCAGCCGTGGGTCACGGTCGCCCCGCGGCCCATGGCCCAGCGCCAGTCGGCGCGGCGGTAGAGCGCGTCCGCCAGAGTGCGGATCTCGTGCTCGCGCGCGTCGTCGTGCTGGAAGTACGCGGCGGCGGTCAGGGCCCCGGCCAGGAACAGCGCGCTGTCCACGGTCGAGACCTCGGACCGGTGGGCCCGCCGCCCGGTCCGCATGTCGAGGAAGTGGTAGTAGAAGCCCTTGTAGCCGGTGGCCGCGGGCCCCTTGCCCTGCGGGCTCTTCCAGAAGAACCGCAGCGTGGCCAGCACGCGGTGCACGGCCTCCTTGCGGCTGATGAAGCCGCGCTCGACGCCGACCGGGTACGCGCTGAGCGCCATCCCCACCGCGGCGATGCTGGCGGGCCAGCCGCGCTTCGTCTTGTCGCGCACCAGCCCGTTGCGGCGGTTCGTCTCGTGAAGGAAGTACGAGAAGCTCTCTTCCTGCAGCAGGTGGATGGTGGCGGGCCGCAGGCCGGGCATCTGCGGGTAGCGTAGCCCAGCGTCTCCTTGAAAGTCGCGCGGGCCTCGTACATCCTTGACCGCCGCGAGCATGGCCGAAACCATCCCCATCGCCTTCACGCTCAACGGGCAGCCCGCGCGGCTGCGTGTGCGCAGCGACCTGCGCCTGCTCGACGTTCTGCGCGAGGACCTGCGGCTCACCGGGGCCAAGGAAGGCTGCGGCAAGGGCGAGTGCGGGGCCTGCACCGTGATCGTGGACGGGCAGCCCGTGGACTCGTGCCTGATGATGGCCTACCAGGCCGACGGGGCCGTGGTGGAGACGATCGAGGGCCTTGCCGACGGCGAGCGGCTCCACCCGATGCAAGAGGCCTTCATCGAGAAGGGCGGGGTGCAGTGCGGCATCTGCATCCCCGGCATGGTGCTGGCGGCGAAGGCCCTGCTCGATCGCAACCCGGCGCCCGGCTACGAGGAGATCCGGCACGCCCTGGCCGGCAACCTCTGCCGCTGCACGGGCTACACGAAGATCTTCGAGGCGGTGGCCCGCGCGGTGGGCGCGCCCGCGCGGCGCCCTGCGCGCGCGGCGATCCCGCCCGCCGCGCCGGGCTACTACCGTCCCCGCTCGCTGGAGGAGGCCCTCGAGATTCTGGCCCAGCGGCCCGGCGAGGCGCGGCCCGTAGCGGGAGGCACGGACGTCCTGGTCAAGGCCAAGGACGGGGCGGAGAGCCGCGCGGCCCTCTTCGACCTGACCGCGGTGCCCGAGCTGCGCGGCATCGAGGAGCGGGGCGACCATCTCTGGATCGGCGCCGCCTCGACGCACACGGAGATGATGGGCTCGGCGCTGGTCGCCCGGTACGTGCCCGCCCTGCCCGCGGCCTGCGCGGTGGTGGGCGGCCCGCAGATCCGCAACCGCGGGACGCTGGGCGGGAACCTGGCCAACGCGTCGCCGGCCGCGGACACCGTCCCGCCCCTCTACGCCGCGGACGCGGTGGTGGAGACCGTCTCCGTCTCGTCCCGGCGCGAGGTGCCCGTGGCCGAGTTCTTCACGGGGCCACGGGAGAGCGTCCTCGCGCCGGACGAGCTGATCACCGGCGTGAAGGTGCCGCGGCGCCAGGGCGTGCGGGGCGCGTTCCTGCGCCTGGGGCAGCGGCAGGCGCAGGCCATCTCCAAGGTCTCGGTGGCGGTGGCCATGACCTTCCGGGACGGCCGGCCCGACTGGGTGCGGGTGGCGCTCGGGTCGGTGGCGCCGACCGTGATCCGGGCGACGGAGACGGAGAAGGCCCTGCTCGGTGGCGGCCACGACGGGCTGCGGCGCGCGAAGGAGGCGGTGAAGGAGGAGGTCAAGCCCATCGACGACCTCCGCTCGACACGCGAGTACCGGCGGGAGATGGCGGCGGTCCTCCTCGAGCGCGCGGTTCTGAAGGTGGCAGAAGGGTGACGCCGGTCGCCCAATGATCTTCGGCCCCACGTTCGCGGAGATGAAGGACCCGTCGCTGGTCCCCGCGGACGTGCGCGAGCGGGCGCGGGCGGCGCGCGCGCAGCCGCTGGACCCCGCGAACCTCTGGAACCTTTCCTGGAAGGCCGACGGCGCCGTTTCCTTCACGGTCCTGCCCGAGGCGCTGACCGGCGTGCGCTCTCCGGTCGTGGTCCTCTCCGGGCGCAACTTCCCCACGGGATCGCACAAGGTGGGGCCGGCCTACTCGATCCTGATGGAGAAGCAGCTCGACGGCTCGTGCGCCCCCGGGGAGCAGACGCTCGTCTTCCCCTCCACCGGGAACTACGGGATCGGCGGGGCCTGGGTGGGGCCGCGGCTCGGGTACCGATCGCTGGTCGTGCTGCCCGAGGACATGAGCGCGGAGCGCTTCGAGAAGATCCGCTCCTACGGCGCGGACGTGGTGGCCACACCCGGCTCGGAGTCCAACGTCAAGGAGATCTACGACAAGGTCAAGGAGCTGCGCCGCTCGCCCGAGAACCGGGTCCTCAACCAGTTCGAGGAGTTCGGGAACTACCGCTTCCACTTCCATTGCACGTCGGCCGCGGTCGAGGAGGTGGCGCGGGGCCTCGGCCTGGGCGTGGGTGCGTTCGTCTCGGCCATGGGCTCGGCGGGGACCATCGCCGCGGGCGAGGCGCTGAAGGCTGCGCATCCTTCGAGCCGCACGGTGGCGGTGGAGCCGGTCCAGTGCCCGACGCTCTTCAACGTCGGCTTCGGCGCCCACCGCATCGAGGGGATCGGCGACAAGCACGTGACGTGGATCCACAACGTGTGGGCCACGGACCTGCTGGTGTGCGTGGACGATTTGGAGTGCCTGTTGGGGCTGGAACTGCTGCAAGAGGGAAGAGAGATATTGGAGGACGAGGGACTTCCCGAGACGCTAGTTCAGAGTTGGACCGGCTTCTTCGGCATCAGCGGCGTGTGCAACGTCCTGGCCTCGATCAAGGCGGCGCGGCACTTCGGGCTCGGACAGAAGGACGCGGTCTTCACCGTGGCGACCGACGGTTTCGACCGCTACCCGTCCGTGTTGCGACGCCTGGACGAGGAGCGCGGCCCCATGACCCGCGACGACGCCCGCCGCCGGCTGCCCGTTTTCCGGGCCCAGGGCACCGACTGGGTCATGGAGGGGACGCCCGAGGCGCGCCGCCGCTGGCACAACCAGAAGTACTTCACATGGGTCGAGCAACAGGGCCGGACCGTCGAGGATCTCCGCGCGCAGGAGGATCCGGCGTTCTGGGTCGGACAGCAGGAGCGCGCGGCCGAGATCGATCGCGGGATTCGGGAGCGGCGCGGGTTGTCTTGACAGCGCGGGGTGAGGACCGCACCATCGTGCGGCGAGGTGGCCCCTGAAACGAAAAAGGAGAGTCCCATGCAGAACCTGCTGATCGTCCCGCGCCGGGGGCTCGCCGTCCTTCTCGGTCTCTGTCTCGCGGCGTCCGCCTCGTCGTACGCGGATGTCTGGGACAACGATCCTTCCAACGAGGACGATAGCGCCAACACCGACAACGAGCTGTTCCACCGCGACGTGCAGGTCCACGACCTCGCCGGCGACCCGGGCGTCGCCGCCGATCAGGATTGGTTCGCGATCCGATCGCGGCCGTTCTCGTCCTACGAGGTCCTGGTCTCTGGGTTCCAGGGCGCGATCTGGGGCTCGACGAACGCCTCCGTGGACCGCGTGGACGACACGGGAACGGTCCTCACGTCCGGCAACCCCCCGCCCGGCGGGCTGAACAGCTCGCAGTCGGTGCGCTGGGCCAACAACGCCGGGGCGCAGTCGATCGACTACCTCCGCGTCGACGGCAACACCGCGGACTGCGGCACCACCTGCACGGCCGACGCGCAGTACACGATCCACATGTGGGAGACGACGGGAGCCATCTCGCGCTTCAACAACGCCGGCTCCCAGACCACGGTGCTGCTCCTGCAGAACCCGACGGACTACGTGATCGCCGGGACCGTGTACTTCTGGGCCTCCTCGGGGACGCAGCTCTTCACCGAGCCCTTCGTCCTGCTGCCGAAGGAGCTCTCCGTGATCAGTACGTCCACCCTAGTCCCCGGCGTGGCGGGATCCATCACGATCACCCAGAACGGCCGTTTCGGCGACCTGCAGGGCAAGTCGATCGCCCTCGAGCCGAGCACGGGCTTCTCCTTCGACACGCCGCTCGTGTACCGCCCGCATTAGCTCGACCGCTATCGCTCGCCTCCTTCCGGGCCGTAGAAGAGGACCCAGACGGCGAAGTCCGCGCTGAAGTCCTCGAACCGGTGGGCGGCCCCCGCAGGCGCGAAAAGGAAGTCGCCGGGCCCCACGTGGGGGAGCCGGTTCCCTTCGATCACGAAGGCCGCGGTGCCCTGGATGACCACGTAGGCCTCGTCGCGCGTGTGCGGGGTCTGCGGATCCGTGCCGACGGGGGCGTAGATCTCGACCGCCAGGCTGCCGTGCCGGAAGAGCTCGCGGAACCTCTCGCCCTTTGCGCCCGGCAACGCGCGCAGGGCCTCCGCCCTGGAGATGACGCGCGCGAAGTCGAACCGGGTCACGACTGCACCGCCAGGTGGGACTCGATCTCGCGGAAGGCGCTCTTCGAGCTGGAGATCACCTCGCTGGCGCCGAGCGTGCCCAGGAGGTCCACGAACTCGTCCTGGTAGCAGCGCACGATGATCCGCGCCTGCGGGTTGCGCGCGCGGGCCATCCGCGTGACGAGGAGCGCGGTCTCGATGTTGTTGGAGGCCAGCACCAGCAGCCGGGCGCGCGCGATGCCGGCCTCCTCGAGGGTGGAGGCCTCACGCGCGTTGTCCACGATCACGGGCTCGCCGGCCCTCACGAGGTCGTCCACCGCGGTGGCGTCGCGGTCGATGAGGACATAGGGACGCTTGGCCTGGCGAAGGTAGTCCACGATCCGCTGCCCCAGGTGCGTGTAGCCGATGACGATGGCGTGGTCCTTCATCTCCTTGGCGAGCATGCGGCATGCCTCCTGCGGGTTGTACTGCTGCACGGCCTGCAGCAGGAACACGGAGATCACGATCCCGAACAGCACACACTGCCCCCAGAACGAGTACAGCTCCCAGAGCCCGCTCGGGGTGTGGCCGACGTAGAGGGCCACGGCCAGCGCCCGCGACAGCGGCAGGCCGTCGATGACATGGAAGGCGGCGGTCCCGAAGGCGAACCAGGCGGCCATGACGACCCCGCCCCCCGCGCAGCGGCGCAGGAACATGCGCAGCCGTATCCAGAAGAAGCGCCGCATGTGCCAGTGAGCTTGACCGCGGGGGCGCCTTTGATCAGGATCGGCGCGCCACAGCCGGCGAGAGTATCCATGGAACGTCCTGGGCGGGCAAGGTCGCGGCGGACACGGTCGGCGCGCGCAGGCCGCGTGACGGGCCTGGTCTGCATGCGCTGCGCCCGGCGCTACCGCACGGGGCTGGACGGTCCCTGCCCGCGCTGCGGCCCGGAGGGCGTGCTGGACGTAGAGTTCGACATGGCGGGGGCCCGCCGCGCGCTCGGCCCGCGCGCGCTCCGGTCGCGTCCCTTCGACATGTGGCGCTACCTCGAGCTGCTCCCGGTGCCCGCGGGAGCGCGCCGGCCGCCGCTGCACGTCGGGTGGACGCCGATCGTCGAAAGCCCGCGGCTCGCCGACTGGGCGGGCCTGCGCGCGCTCCGCCTGAAGGACGAAGGCCGCAACCCCACCGCCTCGTTCAAGGACCGCGCGAGCGTGGTGGGCGTGGCGCGGGCCCTGGCCCGCAAGGCGGGGGTGGTGGCCTGCGCCTCCACCGGCAACGCCGCCTCGTCGCTGGCGGGCGCCGCCGCCAGCGTGGGCCTGCGCGCGGTCATCTTCGTGCCCCGGACGGCGCCCGAGCCCAAGGTCGCCCAGCTCCTGATCTTCGGCGCGCGCGTCATCCGCGTGGACGGCAGCTACGACCAGACCTGGGAGCTGTGCCAGCGGGCCTGCGCGCGCCACGGCTGGTACAACCGCAACGCCGCCGTCAACCCGTCACTCGTCGAGGGGAAGAAGACCTGCGGGCTGGAGATCGGAGAGCAGGTGGGGGGCGACGTCCCCGACTGGGTGGCGGTCTCGGTGGGGGACGGCTGCACGATCGCGGGGATCTGGAAAGGGATTCGCGACATGCGCGCGCTCGGCTTCATCGACCGTCTGCCGCGGATGCTGGGCGTGCAGGCCGAGGGCGCGCGGCCGCTGGTGGACGCCTTCCGCGAAGGGCGCGACGTGGTGCCGGGGCCCGCGCGCACCATCGCCGACAGCATCGAGGTCGGGCACCCGCGGAACTGGCGCAAGGCGCTGCGCGCGGTGCGCGAGTCGGGCGGCGCCTTCGTGGCCGTGCCCGACGAGGCCATCGTGGACGCCATGCGCGCGGCGGGCCGCCTCGCCGGCGTCTTCGGCGAGCCCGCGGGCGTGGCCGGCCTGGCGGGCCTGAAACAGGCGGTGGAGGAAGGGATCGTCCCCCGGCGTGACACGGCCCTGGGCGTGGTGACCGGCAGCGGCCTCAAGGACGTCAAGACCGCCATGGGCGCGGTGCCCGGGCCGGTCACGCTCCCGCCGGACGACCAGGCGCTGGACGAGTACCTGAAGGAGCGGCCCGAATGACACATTGGAGGTGCCCGTTGAGATCGAGCTCCCTCGTGATCGCGCTCGCCGTGATCTGCTGCGCGCCCTCCGTCGCCCGGGCCCAGACCTCGCCGTTCCTGCCGGACCCGCTCTATCGCCAGCTCGTGGACGAGGTCTCCGGTGACCGCGCCTTCGAGGCCGTGCGGCACCTGACCCACTACCACCGTACGGACGGGAGCCGCGACTTCTTCGCCGCCACGGAGTGGATCCGCGGCGCCGCCCAGGCCGCGGGGCTCGAGGACGTCCGCCTGATCCGCCAGAAGTGGGACGGCCACGGCTGGTCGTGCTCCTTGGGCGAGGCCTGGCTGGTGGCGCCGGAGACGATGAAGCTGGCCGATTACGGCGAGGTCGCGGTCTCCATCGCCGACAACAGCCGGCCCACGCACGTCACCGCGGAGCTGGTCGACGTCGGCGCCGGCACGGCGGACAGGGACTACGAGGGCAAGGACGTCACGGGCAAGATCGTCCTGGCCTCGGGCCCGCTGCGCGACGTGCAGCGGGCCGCCGCGTGGAAGCGCGGGGCGCTCGGCGTCCTGTCGCACGCCACCAACCGCCCCGACCCGGTGGACGCCCCCGACCAGGTGGCCTGGGGGCGGCTGCCCTACGAGGCCAAGGACGTCGAGGGCGTCGCGGACGGGACGCCCTCCACCTTTGCCGTGATGATCGCGCCCCGGCGCGGCCGCTGGCTCCAGAAGCGGATGGCCGACGCCAAGGAGCCGTACCGGCTGAAGGTGGACATTGACGCCGGGTACCCGGAGAAGCAGGAGCAGGCCATGGTCGAGGGCTGGATCCGCGGCAGCGAGGTCCACGACCAGCAGGTCGTCCTCACCGCCCACATCCAGGAGGAGATGACCTCGGCCAACGACGACGGCAGCGGCTGCGGCAGCATGCTGGAGATCGGCCGCGCCCTGTCACGCCTGATCCGCGAGGGCAAGGTGCCCCGCCCGCGCCGGGACATCCGCTTCTGGTGGGTGAACGAGCTGGCCAGCCAGCCCCAGCTCTTCCGCGAGGACCCCTCGCAGCCGCGGAAGATGCTCGTCAACATCAACCAGGACATGGTGGGAGCGCGCCAGAGCTGGGGAGGCCGCGTGCAGTACGCCTCGCGGCTGCCGTGGAGCCTGCCCCACGTACTGGACGACGTGATGGAGAACGTGCTCACGATGGTGCGGGACGGGAACACGTCGCTCCTCACCGTGCGCGGGACCAAGCTACCCATACCGTTCACCCGCGAGCTGGTGGCCGTGAAGGGGTCCCGCGATCCCTTCCACGCGCGGATGGTCCCGTACTTCGACTCCACGGATCACCACGCCTTCACGCCCGCGCGCATCGGGGTGCCGGGCACGAGCCTCACCAACTGGCCCGACGAGTTCATCCACTCCACGGGCGACGACCTGGAGAACATCGACGCCACCCAGCTCGAGCGCAACGCGGTGGTGGTGGCGGGGGTGGCGCTCTACTTCGCGGACCTCGCGGACGCGGACGCGCCCGCCCTGGCCGCCTACAGCGCCGCGCGGGGCCGGTCCCGCGCGGCGGCCGACGCCGCCACCGCCGTGGCCCACCTCGCGCAGGCCGCGCCGGCGGACCGCGAGGCCGCGCTCGCGGCTGCCCGCAACCTGGTGCGCCACTCCTACGCGAAGGAGCGGGCGGCCCTGGCGTCGATCGTGCGGATGGCGGGGAGCCAGGGCCGGGCCGCCGGTTACGTGGCCGAGGCCTCCGCCCGCCTGGGCGAGGCGGAATCGGCCGACCTCCTCGGCCTCGACAAGGCCTGGACGGCCATGACGGGAGGGCCGCCGCCCGCGGCCTCCGACACGAAGGAGGAGAAGGAGATGGCCGGGCGCGTGTACGTCCCGGTAGCGGACATCGGCGCCTTCCAGGACGCGATGGAGAAGGTCAAGCCCGTCGAGGGCCTGCACGCGATGATGCGCTTCGAGACGTACAACTTCGCGGACGGGCGCCGCAGCGTGCTGGAGGTCTACCGGGCGGTGGCGGCCGAGGCCCTGTCCGCGGGGGACTGGTATTACGGCAACGTGTCCCCGGCGGACGTCCGGGAAACCCTGGAGCGGGCGGCCACGGCGGGGGCCTTCACGTTCCGGGCCCGGTGAGCGGCCAGGTTGACACCACCCGCCGAAACCGGGAATATTTCCAACTCTCGTATGGATTTCATTGAGCCAGGGCACGCCTTTCGGCGGGGCCCGGTATCGTGCGCGCCTGACGGCGCAAGGAGATCGACGATGCGGTTGAAGAACTTCGCGGGCGCGGCCTTCGTGGCGGCCCTCGCGATCCTGGGGACGGCGGCGGCGGCCGGCGCGGCGGACGCCGACGCGGCCAAGGCCAAGGCCGCCGACACCGCCAAGCCGGCGGCCGCGGCCGCGGCGCCCGACTGGGCCATGAACGCGACCGTGATCGAGGCCTGCAGTTGTCCGATGTTCTGCCAGTGCTACTTCAACGCCGAGCCCGCCGACCACGAGGGCGCGGAGCACGAGGAGCACGGCGGCGGCGCCGAGCACTTCTGCCGGGCCAACAACGCCTACAAGATCAACAAGGGACACTACGGGACGACCAGCCTGGACGGCGCGAAGTTCTGGATCTCGGCCGACCTCGGGGCCGACTTCGGGAACGGCGTCATGGACTGGGCCGTCCTCACCTTCGACAAGTCGCTGACCCCGGCGCAGCGGGAGGGCATCGGCGCCATCGCGGGCGCCCTCTTCCCGGTGAAGTGGAAGTCCCTGACCACGGCCGAGGGCAGCATCGACAAGTGGGAGTTCACCAAGGACGAGGCCGTCGCGCTGCTCGACGGCGGCAAGACCGCCGAGGTCCGCC
>DAINRN010000032.1:0-13433 GCA_036741815.1 Acidobacteriota bacterium | reverse complement strand
AGGCGCTCGGCGGGGCCGAAACGCTGACGGCGCTGGGGAGCGTCGTGGGGACGCCCTCCTACATGTCGCCCGAGCAGGCCGCCGGCCGCACGGACATCGACGGGCGCAGCGACATCTACGCGCTGGGTGTCATGGCCTATGCGATGCTCACCGGCCGGTTGCCGTTCGAGGGCAAGACCGCGGCGGATGTCCTGGCGAAGCACCTCACGCAGGAGCCGCCGCCACTGCGGTCCCTGGCGCCTGCGGTGCCCGACTCGACCGTGGCGGCCGTGGAGCGCTGCCTGGCCAAGGACCCGGCCCGGCGCTTCTCGGACGCCCGCTCGCTGAAGCTGGCGCTCGGCGTGCCCGAGGAGCCTCAGCTGCCGGACACGGTCCGCGCGGTCGAGGGCCAGGGCGTGCTGTTTACGATCATTTTTGCGGGCGTAGCGCTCGCCTTGAAGGGTGCAGCCGGTGGCTCGCTACGCCTGGGGATCCTCGGCGCCTTTCTCGTGCAGGTCGTAATCGTCTACGTCTATGCGACCTTCCGGATGTGGCGCGAAGGCGTGTCCATCGGGGAGACGCAGCGGGTCATCTGGAGGGAGCCCGCGTGGTGGCCGTTCTCGTACCCGCGCGGCTTGCGCCGGCGTGGCAACGTGTGGGACCGCCTGCCCGCCCGCGTGCGGCACGCCCGGGCTTGGCCGCTGGTGATCTTCGGCTACTCGTCCCTCCTCACGGCGGCGGTGACGGTTCTCTGGGCCTACGTGAGCTGGCGCCGTTTCCCTGCGGCGTTCCATCTCGGGATGCTGGCCTTCGAGGTGATCGGCCTGGGCACCCTGCTCGTCCTCTGGCCCGTGTTGGTCTCCCGCGCCCAGAGGGCGCTCGAGCACCAGGGCCTCGATCGCGCCGATGCGCGTCGCGTCGCGTTCACCGTCGCGCCGAGCCGCGCGAGCTTCTGGGCCCGGCCGCACATCGCGGCGGTCCTGGCGCCCGCTCCGCGCCCGGAGGCGAGCGGGCGTGCCGACTCGCCGCACGATCAGCTCCAGTCGATCCTGCGCCA
Source organism: Acidobacteriota bacterium (assembly GCA_036741815.1). Lineage (GTDB taxonomy): Bacteria > Acidobacteriota > Vicinamibacteria > Fen-336 > Fen-336 > DAINRN01. Next base: position 12,397 of record DAINRN010000032.1, on the reverse strand, counting down.
CGGCCAGGAGCTCTCCGGCGCGCTGCGGCCGCTGGGGGCCCAGGCGGCGATGGCGGCGCGGCAGCTCCTCGCCTCCATAGAGCAGGCCGAACGTGACGCCGCCGAGCTGGCCCGGAACCTGGAGCCCGGAGAGGAGGAGCGTCTCCGCGACAAGATCGCGGCTCTGGCCGCCGCGCCGGGCCGAGAGGACGACTACGCCCCCTTGCGCGAGCTGCTGGAGAAGCAGCTCGAGCTCGTCCGCGGGCTCTCCGGCCGGATCGAGGAGGCGAGGGCCACCCGTAGCCGCCGTGCCGAGATGCTCAAGACGCTGGCCCTGCACGTGGCGTCGCTGCGCGCGCGGTCCGTGCAGACCCCCGCGGAGCTCGCGTCGCTCAGCGACCGCGTGCGCACGCTGTGCGACGACATCGGTCGGCAGGCCCAGCCGCTCTCGCCGGTGGGCAGCTCCACGGCGGCCGGGATCGACCAGATGGCGACCCTGGATCGGGAATAGGCTGCGGGTACAATCGCTCCCGATGGGGAGCGACGTCATGGCCGTGGCCCGCGCCCTCGACTTCGCCGCGCGCAAGCACTCCAACCAGCGGCGGAAGGGAGAGGCGGGGGAGCCCTACGTGAACCACCTGGCCGAGGTGGCCCGCCTGGTGGCGGAGGCCACCGAGGGAAAGGACACGACCGCGGTCCTGGCCGCCCTCCTTCACGACGCGATCGAGGACACCCCGACGACGCGCGAGGAGCTGGAGCGGGAGTTCGGGCGTGAGGTGGCGGACATCGTGGCCGAGGTGACCGACGACAAGAGCCTCCTCAAGGCCGACCGCAAGCGCCTCCAGGTCGAGACCGCGCCCGGCAAGTCCCGCCGGGCGAAGCTCGTCAAGATCGCGGACAAGACCAGCAACCTGCGGTCCATCGCCAAGAGCCCGCCCGTGGGCTGGGACCTGAAGCGCCAGCGCGAGTACTTCGACTGGGCAGCGCGCGTGGTGGCCGGGTGCCGGGGCACGAACGCGGTGCTCGAGCGGTGGTTCGACGAGGTGCACGCCGCGGGCCTGCAGGCCCTCGATCAGCGCGGCTAGTCGGGGGCCACCGCGCGGAACGAGATGATAGAGTCGCGGTGATGGCCCTGCCCCTCGTGATGGCCGCGGATCACGGCGGCTACGAGCTGAAGGAGAAGCTCAAGGCGGTCCTCGACCGCCTGGGCGTCGCCTACAGCGACGCGGGCACGCACTCGCCCGAGGCGGTGGACTATCCCGACTACGCCCGCGTCGTCGCCCAGGCCGTGAGCCGTGGCGAGGCGGAGCGGGGGCTGCTCGTCTGCGGCAGCGGGCAGGGAATGGCCATGGCCGCCAACCGGTACCGCGGCGTGCGCGCGGCCCTGCCCTTCGACGAGCAGACCGCCCGCCTGAGCCGCGAGCACAACGACGCCAACGTCCTGGCCCTGGGAGGCCGCGTCCTGGACCACGAGCGGGCCGCCCGCATCCTCGAGGTCTGGCTGGCCACGCCGTTTGCCGGCGGCCGCCACGCGGCGCGGGTGGAGAAGATCGACGCCTAGAGGAGAGGTCGCTTCCATGATGGAGAACCTGGCCCGCACCGACCCCGAGGTGGCGGACGCCGTCCGCAACGAGACCCGGCGCGAGGGGGCGCAGCTCGAGCTGATCGCCTCCGAGAACTTCGTCTCCGAGGCGGTGCTCGAGGCCCTGGGGACGGTGCTCACGAACAAGTACGCCGAGGGCTATCCGGGCAAGCGCTACTACGGCGGCTGCGAGCACGTGGACGTGGCGGAGAGCCTGGCCATCGCGCGCGCAAAGCAGCTGTTCGACTGCGACCACGCCAACGTCCAGCCGCATTCCGGGGCCCAGGCCAACACCTCGGTCTACATGACGGTCTGCAAGCCGGGCGACACCATCCTGGGGATGAACCTCTCGCACGGCGGCCACCTCACCCACGGCCATCCCCTGAACTTCTCGGGCAAGTTCTTCAACGTCGTGTCCTACGGCGTGCGCAAGGAGGGCGAGCGGATCGACTACGACGCGATGACGCGCCTGGCGAAGGAGAACAACCCCAAGGTCGTGGTCGTGGGCGCCAGCGCGTACCCGCGCACCATCGACTTCGCGGCGGTGCGCCGCGCCGCCGACGCCTGCGGGGCGGTGGTGATGGCCGACATCGCGCACATCGCCGGGATGGTGGCGGTCGGGCTGCACCCCAGCCCCGTGCCGCACGCCGAGTTCGTCACCACCACCACCCACAAGACCCTGCGCGGGCCGCGCGGCGGGATGGTGCTGTGCCAGGCGAAATGGGCGAAGGACCTGGACAGGGTGGTCTTCCCGGGGGTGCAGGGTGGGCCGCTCATGCACGTGATCGCGGCCAAGGCCGTGGCCTTCAAGGAGGCCCTGGCCCCCGAGTTCAAGGCCTACCAGGCGCAGATCCTCGCCAACGCCAAGGCCCTCGCCGCCGCCCTCGTGGGAGAGGGATGGCGGCTGGTCAGCGGCGGCACCGACAACCACCTCATGCTCGTGGACGTCTTCGCCAAGGGCATCACGGGCAAGGCCGCGGAGGCGGCCCTGGACCGCGCGGGGATCACCGTGAACAAGAACACGATCCCCTTCGACACGAACTCACCCATGGTGGCCTCCGGGATCCGGATCGGCACGCCCGCGCTCACGACCCGCGGCATGAAGGAGCCGGAGATGGAGGAGATCGGCCGGCTCATCTCCCGCGCGCTCAAGGGCGTCGAGAACGAGACCGAGCTGGCCGGCGTCAAGCGCGACGTGCAGAAGCTCTGCGAGGGCTTCCCGCTCTACGCCGCGCGCCTCGCCGCCTACGACCGGGCGCTGGCCCGGGCCTGAGCCTCGAGCCGCTCCCGGTCCCGCGCGACCGTCCGTGAGGCGGCGAGCAGCACGAGCATCAACAGCACGCCGAGGACGGGGAGCGCCGCCATCGCCGCGTGGAGGCCGGCCGCCCGGAAGGGCTCCAGGGCCTGGGGCGACATTTCGAGGACGCCGGCGGCGCGCGCGGCCCGGGCCGTGAAGCGGTCGCTCAGGAGTCCAGTGCCGAGCGGTCCCAGCGAGGCCCCCAGGACGTACATGGCCATGAAGTACACCGCCATGGCCGTGCCCCGCCGCGCGGGCTCGACCACGTCCTGGATCCCGGCGTAGACGGCGGGGTAGTACACGTACATCAGGACGATGGACACGCCGGCCAGGAGGCCGAAGCCGAGCGTATCACCCCGGGGGCGGGCCAGCGCGAGGAAGAGGAGGGGGACCGATCCCAGGATCGCGCCCGCCGCGACCAGCATCCGCCCGTCCGCTCGGCGGCGCACCGCGGCGTCGGCCGCGATCCCGCCCAGCAGCAGGCCAAGGCCGCCGCCCACCCCGTAGACCATCATCGAGACGAGGCCGGCGCCGCGCAGGCTCGTGCCGTGGACCCTCATCAGGTACGGAGAGAGGAACGAGCTGATCGCGTACAGGGTGAAGTTGTGGATGGCGCCGGACAGGATGACCCACCACAGCGTCGGGATCGATAGCACGACCCGGTAGGGTGAAAGGTCCTGCGTGCCGCGGGTTCCGCTGTCCGGAAGTCCCGTACCGCTCCGGCGTGGATCCGCCACGAGGAGCACCGCCGCCGCGCAGACGAGCCCGGGCAGCGCCGCCAGGTAGAAGGCGAAGCGCCATCCCCAGGCCTGGGCGACGGAGCTGCTCACTGCGTAGCTCGCCGCGATGCCGACGGGCAGGCCCATCATGAAGACGGAGAGGGCCCGCGCGCGCCTCTCCGCGGGAAAGAGGTCGCCGATCAGCGACGTCGCGGCCGGCGCGCAGGTCGCCTCGCCGACGCCCACGCCCAGACGCAGGGCGAACAGCTGCCAGAAGCTGCGGGCCAGGCCCGACAGGCCGGTGAGCAGGCTCCAGGCGAAGACGCCGGCGGACAGGATCCGCGTCCGCGAGGCGCGGTCGCTCAGCCGGCCGAGCGGCACCCCCGCGAACGCGTAGAGCAGCGTGAACGCTGTGCCCAGCGCGCCCAGCTCCGCGTCGCTCAGCCGCCACTCGCGCCGGATGGGCTCGCCCAGCGCCCCCAGGATCTGCCGGTCGAAGAAGTTGACGGCGTTGATGGCGAAAAGCACGGCCAGGGCGTAGGTCCGCCGGCTCCCGTCGGCCATGACGCGCCTAGTGCGGCCGCACCAGGGAGAGGACGATCTCCAGCACGATGAGGGCGACGATGCTCACCTCGAGGAGGACGAGGCGCCGGTCACGCGCGACGTCCAGCACCAGCTCCAGGGATTCCTGGACGCTCCGCAGCTTGTGCTCGAGGGCGTCGTAGCGGTCCACGAGGTCGAACTCGTCGCGCAGGTCGTCGTAGATGGCGTCCATGGCCGGGTCGTCCCAGGTGGCGTCGGGCTTGTCCAGCAGGTGGAGGACCGCGATGACCTCGCTGCGCGCCCCGATCGCCTCGCCGATGAACCTGTGGAGGGGGCGCACGGACATGGCCACCGTTCCCGTACGCTCCAGGCGATCGACCCACTCCGCGGTCCGCTCGAACATCGAGTCCACGATCCGCTCGTAGTACTCCACCGCGGCGCTTTGGCCGACGGTGAGGGCGACGATGCCCGTCCGCCCCGGGGTGAGCTGGTCGACGACCAGGACGCCGTGCGACATCCCCACCGCTCCCTCGGCCGCCTCGCGAACGCGGAGCGATTCCGTGGCCACGGGGCTCAGCTTGAGCCGCGCCGCGGCTCGGATTCGTTGGACGGCGGCGATCTCCGCCTCCCGCGCGGGAGGCGCCACGTCGCGGAAGACGATGACCCCGAACGAGAAGTAGAACGCCTCGCCGTCACCGAGAGGCCGCTGGAGCTCCTGGATCGGGCGTCCGGTGGCCGCGGGCGCCGGCTCGCCGAAGGCGGTGGACATCTCCTTGAGGGAGAAGTTCTCGGCGAAGGCCACGGCGTGGAACTCGTGCTCGATCATCCGCTCCGAGTATGGCACCGGGGCGGGCTAACATGTGCCCGTGGCCGCCGATCCCCGACTTCCCGCCGCGTCGTTCTTCGCTCCGGGCGGCGCGCTCTCGCGCGTCCTGACCGGCTACGAGGAGCGGCCCTCGCAGCAGGCGCTGTCGGGCGCCGTGGGGCGGACATTGCGCGAGGGTGGCGTGCTGCTGGCCGAGGCGGGGACGGGGACGGGGAAGACGCTGGCCTACCTCCTGCCCGCGGTGGAGCTCGGCCGGCGGGTGGTGGTCTCGACCGGCACCAAGAACCTGCAGGAGCAGCTCGTGGACAAGGACATACCGCTCCTGGCCCGCGCCCTCGGCCGCGACCTGAACGTGGCGGTCATGAAGGGACGCGGGAACTACCTCTGCCTGATACGGTACCGCTCCTTCGGTCAGGCGGGGACGTTCCGGCGCCTCGACGAGATCCCGTTCTTCCGTGCGGTGGGGGAATGGGCGCCGCGCACCGAGACCGGAGACCGCGGCGAGGTGGCCGAGCTGCCCGACGCGGTGGACTTCTGGCGCGAGATCTCCGCGGCCAGCGAGAACTGCATCGGCCAGGCCTGCCCCGACTTCGACCCCTGCTGGGTCACGCGCATGCGGCAGCGCGCCCTCGAGGCCGACATCGTGGTTGTGAACCACCACCTGCTCTGCGCGGACCTGGCCGTGAAGGACGGCAGCTACGGCGAGGTCATCCCCTCGTACGACACCGTGATCCTCGACGAGGCGCATCTCCTGGAGGACGTGGCGACCCAGTACTTCGGCACGCAGGTCTCGTCGCACAAGGTGGACGACCTGTGCCGCGACGTGGAGCGGGAGCTGAAGGCCGCCCGGCGCGACGCGCGCGAGGTGCTGGCCGAGGTGGACTCCGTGCGCCACCGCGCGGAGACCTTGTTCAAGCTGCTGGCCCTGGGAAAAGGCCGGCGCCTGGGCCCCGGCTGGATGCCGCCGCGCGAGGCCGAGGAGTCCGGGGCCCTGCTCCTGCGCCTGGACGGGCTGCGGACCGCGATCCTGGCCCTGCCGGAGAGGCCGGAGCCGCTGACCGGCCTCGCGGCGCGGGCGCAATCGCTCAGGGACGAGATCGCGTTCGTCCTCGCCGCCGCCGAGGACAGCCACGTCTACCTCGTGGAGACGCGCGGGCGCGGGGTGTTCCTGCGAGCGACGCCGATCGACGTGTCGGCCATGCTACAGGAGCAGCTCTTCGACCGCGTGCGGGCCGCCGTCCTCACCTCCGCCACCCTGGCGGTGGACGGCGGCTTCGACTATCTCAAGGCGCGGGTGGGGCTCGACGCCACGGAGGAGCTCCTGCTGCCGTCGCCCTTCGACTTCGCGCGGCAGGCCCTCCTCTACGTCCCGCGGCGGATGCCCGAGCCGCGCTCGCCGGCGTTCGTGGAGCGCGCGGCGGAGGAGGTGGTGCGGCTCCTGGAGCGGAGCCGCGGGCGCGCGTTCGTGCTCTTCACGTCCTACGCCCACATGAACGCGGTGGCGGAGCGGATCGCCGGGGAGCTGCCCTACCCGCTCTTGATCCAGGGCGAGGCCCCGAAGGCCGCGCTGCTCGAGACCTTCCGCCGCACGCCCGGCGCGGTGCTCCTGGCCACCGCCTCCTTCTGGCAGGGTGTGGACGTGGTGGGCGACCAGCTCTCCTGCGTGATCGTGGACAAGCTGCCCTTCGCCTCGCCCGGCGACCCCGTGGTCGGCGCGCGCATCGACCGCCTGCGCAACCGCGGCGGCGATCCCTTCGGGGAGTACCAGGTGCCGGTGGCCGTCCTCATGCTGAAGCAGGGGCTGGGCCGGCTCATCCGCTCCGCGTCGGATCGCGGCGTCCTTGCCGTGCTCGACAGCCGCCTCGTGGAGCGCGGTTACGGCCGCCGCTTCCTGGACAGCCTGCCCCCGGCCCGCCTCGTCCACGACCTGGACGAGGTGGAGACTTTCTTCTCTGAGCAGGGGGGTGCTGCGTCGCACCCCCCTGACGCCCCGCTCGCTCCGCGGGTGTCTGAGTGAATCCCGCTCCGCTCGCCGCACCTCCCGATGGCGCTCAGCCTGCGGGTGGTGGGACCGGCGAGGCCCCCATCGACCGCAACGCGAGTATCCCCGCCGCGCACACGAGGACCGCGCCCGCGATGAAGGCCGCGTCCGGCAGCCTTCCCCAGAGCCACCAGTCCATGAGCCCCGCGAAGACGACCGAGCTGTAGATGAACGGCCCGACCTGCGCCGCCGGCGCGCGCGCGTAGGCCCGGGTGAGCAGGAGCTGGGCGAGGGTGGCCAGCACGCCGAGCGCCAAGAGGACGGGCCAGACATGGCGCTCCGGGGTCGTCCAGACGGTCAGGACGGGAAGGGCCGACACCACAGTCGAGATCAAAGCGAAATAGAAAACGATCCGGATGATGGGCTCCGTGCGGGTCAGGCGCCGCACGCCGACCTGGGCCAGGGCGGCGAGGACCGCGGCGGCGAGGGCCGCGAGGGCGGCGGGACGGAAGACGCCGGCGCCCGGCCGCAGGATCAAGACGATCCCCAGGAACCCCAGGCCGAGGGCCCGCCAGAGCCGCGCGGGCACCGCCTCGCCCAGCCAGGCGCGGGCGATGAGCGGCATGAAGAGCGGCAGCGAGTAGTTCAGGAGGATGGCCTCGGACAGGCCGAGGCGCGCGATCGCGTAGAAGTAGCAGTACATCGAGGCCAGGCCGGCCAGCCCGCGCACGAGGTGCTCGCGCCAGGCCGTGGTGCGCAGGCCCTTCGCTCCCAGCCGGACGAGCCACGGCGACAGCGCCAGGAGGCCGATGGCGTTCCGGAAGAAGACCACCATGGCGTTCGAGAGGTGGGCCGAGGCCATCTTCACGGTCTCGCCCATGGCCGCGAAGAGGAGGGCGGAAGCCACCATCAGCAGCGCACCCCGCGGCAGGTCGTCCGCTACGGCATCGGGCTCAGCCATGCGAGCCCCGGATGATAGATTAGGTCCGGAGGACGAAGGGCAAGCCGTGTTCGAGGTCGCCTACGAGACGACGTTCTGCGCCACCCACCGCCTCACCGAGGGGGGCCGTGCGCTCGAGCCGCTGCACGGGCACGACTGGCGCGTGGAGGCGGTGGCCGCCGGGGACAGCCTCGACCGCATCGGCGTGGTGGTGGACTTCGAGCACCTCAAGAAGGTCGTCGGCGAGGTGGCCGCGCGCTTCCACTACCGCGACATCAACGAGCACCCGGCGTTCCTGGGCCAGAGCCCCTCCGCGGAGGCGGTGGCCCGCTACTTCTTCGAGGAAGTGCGGAAGGGGCTGGGCGGGGAGGGCGGCCTGCTCCGGCGGGTCCGGGTCTGGGAAGCCCCCGGCTGCAGCGCTACTTACGCGCCGTGACAAGGAAGTAACGTTCAAGCCGTTGTAGAGGGGAACGGCCGAGGCGTGACAAAATAGGGTTCGGCGTCGGTCTCTTTTGGGAGGCAGTGAATGAAGCGTCTTTTCGTGATGGGCGGCCTGCTGCTGGCCGCGTTCGTCCTCGCCGGCGGCGAGGCCCGTGCCCAGACAGGCACCGCGCGCGGAAAGGTCGTGGATGACGCGGGCCAGCCCGTCGTGGATGCCAAGATCATCCTGGAGTACCAGGGAGGCGTCACCCGGCATTACGAGACCAAGACCAACAAGAAGGGGGAGTTCACGCAGGTGGGCCTCTTCCCCGGCGACTACAAGATCGTCGCCGGGAAGGACGGCTACGCCCCCAACGGCCTCGAGCACAAGGTCTCGATCGGCGACGTGACCTACCTGCCGGACATCAAGCTGGCCTCGGCCAAGGCGGTGCAGCAGGCGGAGCAGGCCAAGCAGCAGGAGGACATCGTCCCCATCTTCAACAGGGCCGCGGACCTGGGCAAGGCGGGGAAGCTGGACGAGGCGGAGGCCGCCTACAAGGAGGTCATCGCCAAGGCGCCCACCATCCCCGAGGCGCACCTGAACCTGGGCTACATCTACCGCATGAAAAAGGACTGGGCGAACGCCGAGGCCTCCTACCAGAAAGCCCTCGAGCTGCGGCCAGGATACAGCGAGGCCACTTCCGGCCTCCTCGCGGTGTACGAGGGCAGCGGCCAGGAGGACAAGGCGGCGGAGCTGGCGAAGTCCGCGGAGGGCGACGCCACCGTCCAGTTCGACCGCGCCGCCGCCCTGCTGAACGACAACAAGTACGAGGAGGCGCTGGCGGCCTTCCAGAAGGCGGCGGCGGCGGAACCCAGCAACCCGGAGCCGATCTACTACATCGGCGCGATCCTCGTCGGGCTGAACAAGGCTGACGAGGCGCGGACCAACCTCGAGAAGTACCTGGCGATGAACCCGTCGAACGCGCAGAACGTCGCCACCGCCCAGGGGCTCCTGCAGGCTCTTCCCCCCAAGAAATGATCGCCGAGCGCGTGGCCGCCGTCCGGGACCGCATCTCCCGGGCGGCTGCCCGCGCCGGGCGTACGGCCGGCGAGGTCACGCTGGTGGCCGTGTCGAAGACGCACCTCGCGGACCGTGTGCGCGAGGCCTTCGAGGCGGGCCTGCGGGACTTCGGCGAGAACAAGGTGCAGGAGGCGGAGGGCAAGATCGCCGCCCTCGCCGATCTGGCCGCATCCGGCGCCCGCTGGCACCTGGTCGGCCACCTCCAGGCCAACAAGGCCCGCAAGGCGGTCGCCCTCTTCGATCGCATCCACTCCATCGACGACGCCGGGCTGGCGCTGCGGCTGGAGAAGGCGGGCGCGGAGCAGGGCCGCCGGGTGCGCGTGTTGGCGCAGGTGGACCTGGCGCGCGAGGAGAGCAAGTTCGGCCTGGACGAGGCGCGGCTGTTCCCCGCCCTCGAATCCATGCGCGGGCTGAAGTCGGTGCGCGTCGAGGGCCTCATGGGCTTCCCTCCCTACGAGGAGGACCCCGAGCGCGTCCGGCCCTTCTTCCGCCGCTTGCGGGAGATCCGCGACGCAGCGCTCGCGCGCGGCCTGCTGCTCGGCTCTGACCTGTCGATGGGCATGAGCCACGACCTCGAGGTCGCGGTCGAGGAAGGCGCCACGCTGGTGCGGGTGGGGACGGCGCTGTTCGGGGAGAGGCCGGTGGACAGCCCCTGACCTCATCGCGGGACACCCGCGAGCCAAGCCGCCGAAGACTACCGGGGAGAAGAGGCCGGCGCCCGATGGCGCACCCGTTGCAGTGGGTCCGGCGTGTCGATCTGGGGCGCGCGCGTGCTGGTCGTCGATGACGACCCGGAGGTGGTGGAGGCCGCGGGCCCCCTGCTGCGGGCCGGTGGCGCCGACGTGATCTGGGTCCCGACCGCCGGGGCCGCCCTCGCCACCGTCATCGGCGTGACCCCGGACGTCCTCGTGGTGGACGTCACGATGCCGGGACTGGACGCGCCCGGCCTCCTGCGCGCCATCCGCGCCCTGTCTCCCGAGAGAGGAGGCCAGGTCCCGGCCATCGCCTTTGATGCGCGCGGGCCGGCGGAGGAGCCGCTCGAGTCCTGGCTCCCGGCTGCCTTCCAGGGCCGTCTCACGAAACCGTTCGACCCGGGAGAGCTGGTGGCGATGGTCGAGCGGCTGGCCGGGCTCGCCGTGGAGCGCCGGCGACGCACGCTGGACCGCCGGCAGTGGCCCCGCGACGTCTCTCACGATCGGCGGCTGGAGGTCCGCGAGTCTAGTTCCCGGCCGTCCCGCCATCCCGGTCGGTGACCGTGAAGGGATCACGCACCTCGATCGTCTTTTCCTGCACCTCGTCCTGAACGCGAAGCACGATCGCGTACTCCCCCGGAGTCACGCCTTCCAGGGATAGGGCGTACATGTGGCCGAGCTCGCCGTTCGGACCAGGCTGGAGCGGCGCCGGGGGTTGCGCCGCCACCTTGACCCCGTCGTCGCTCTCGACGTGGTATCCGCTGGCCACCCGCGCCCTTCCGGTGGACGCGTCCGGGCGCGCGCCCAGGACCTCGAACAGGTAATACAGCGTGCGCCCGGTCGCGAAGGTTCGGTGCGCCACCGGCACCGGGCGCGGCGGAAGCTGCGAGCCCGCGGGACGAGGCTGGAGCACGTCGGTCAGCACGGGCGTCGAGGTGCGCAGGGAGTCGAGGGGCGGCACCTCGAACTGATGGCGGACGGTTCCCAACCGACCGTTGTTGCGGTCCCTCAAGAGGAGGCGCGCCTGGTAGACGCCCGGCGCGAGGCTGAAGTCCCGCATCACCGGCAGCCAGGAGGCCTCGATCTGCGCTTTCACCTCCGCCGGGAGGCTCAGCTCGATCAGCTTCTCCTGGTGCTGGTTCTCGCCGGTATCGCGCGAGGAGATCAAGACGAAGGATTCCACGGCGTCCTCGAAGCGGCCTCCGCGCTCCTGGAAGGCGAAGGCGCGCGCATCCGCCTCGGCGACCAGCAACACCTTGGCCCTGCCCTCCCCGGCCGGCCCGAGCACCAGGCTCGACAAGCGGAGCGCGATGCCCTGGCTCGGGTAGGGCGAATCGAGGGGCTGGCGCACGTCGGGATCGAGGCCCTCGAGGGCGGTCCGCGGCGCCTGCTTGCCTTCCTCGGGCCCGTAGTAGCCCTTGCGCGCCCGCACCTCAACGCCGTCGCGGCGGGGAACCTTGACCGCGATGCTCCGGTACTTCCCGTCGCGCCTGGTGTTCCGGGGCTGATAGCCGATCAGGTAATAGCTGCGCGACTCGCGGGCGATCCGCAGGAGACCCTGGCCCAGGTCGTTCCGGTTCTTGACCGAGAAGCCCCCCGTGTCGATGGCGATGGAATCGGAGCCCTGGGCCTCCAGGACGCCCTGCTCCATGACCGAGCCCAGGTCCCGGACGTCGGTCGTCTCGGGGATCTCGGCGTCGAAGGTGGCCGGCCCACCGCGCAATCCTCGGGCGTCGATGAAGTAGACGGCCGCGTTCGCCCGGCGGGAGGCGCGCACCACGTCCCGGAACTCCGTCAGCGTCGGCTCGTGAACGAAGCCCTCGGACACCAGGATGATGGCCTTGCGGCCCCTGACGGGGGCGAGCGACTCGGCCACGCGCTCGAGGGACCCGAGCGTGGCGCGCTTGCGCTGCAGCGCCGCCTGATACACCTCGGCGGCCTTGGCGCGGATCAAGGGGTGGCCCTCCCCGAGCCCCTCGGCCCGCTCGCGGGCGCCGGGCGGCTCCAAGATGAGCCGGTGCTCGTAGTATCGGCGGACGACCTCCGCGCCCACCTGCTGGTCCCGATACAGGTACAGGCGCATCGCCTCCCAGTCCGAGATGCGGTCGATGCTCATGCTGCGGGGGCGCAGGCCCTCGAGCCGGGCGAGGGCCGCTACGAGGTCCTCGCGTCCCTCCGGCATGCTCGTGCTCCACCAGGCCCCGCCAGAGGTGGGAACGAGTGTCACCTGGTCGCCCGGCTGGAGCCCCGTGGCCAGGAACTCCGTCACGGCTTCACGCGCCGCTCCGATCCGGTCCGGGGCCATGTGGACGTTGTCGAACACGATCACGAGTGTCC
>DAINRN010000031.1:0-13470 GCA_036741815.1 Acidobacteriota bacterium | reverse complement strand
ACCTCGCCCTCCCGGAAGCCCGCCACCTTCTTCCTGAGCCGGCCCTGCTCCACCGCGTTGCGGACCACGAGGAGGACGCGGTCGGACTCGAGCGGCTTTTCGATGAAGTCGAACGCGCCCAGCTTCGACGCCTCGAAGGCGGTCGCCACGTCGGCGTGCCCGGAGATCATCACCACCGGCGGCGAAGGATCGGCGGCCTTCAGGCGCTTCAAGACCTCCATCCCGTCCATCTGCGGCATCTTGATGTCGAGGAAGACGACGTCCGGATTCTCGCGCTCGGCGATCTTGAGCCCGGCCTCGGCGTTGGCGGCCAGGACGCACTCGTAGTCCTTGTACTCGAGGGTCATCTTGAGGGACGAGCGGATGGACTCCTCGTCGTCGATGATGAGGACCTTCGGCTTCATATAGTCGAGCGTACCTTAAGTCTGGGGGGTGCTGCGCCGCACCGTTCTGGTGCGGTTACTTCCGGCCCTCGACCTCGACCTTGGCCAGGAACGTCGACATCGGGCGGGGGCGGTAGACGATAAGGAGGGCCAGCTCGCCGGGCTTCAGGCCGGCCACCACCTTACGGTACTCGGCAACGTCGGGCACGGGCTCCCGGTTGATCTCCATGATCACGTCCCCGTGCGTCAGGGCGTCGGCGTCCGGGGACATGCTCACGATGTCGTCCACCAGGACCCCGGAGCGGGAGAGCGGGATGCCGAGGGTGGCCTTCATCTTGCGGTTCAGCTCGCCCACCACCAGGCCCAGCTCGTCGCCCTCGGGCGACGGCACGTTGTCGGCGGGCTCGACGGTCAGCTCGCCCACCGCCTCCTGCGCCTCGCGCTCGGCGAGCCGCGCCCGCAGGTTCAGGTACTTCCCGTCCCGGAAGACCCTGAGCGTCACCGCGCTGCCCGGGGCCTTGGACGCGATGGCCCGCACGAGGTGGTCGCCGTCCTCGATGGGCTGGGCCCCCAGGGCGGTGATCACGTCGTAGCGCTTCAGGCCCGCGGCCTCGCCGGGCTCCCCGTCCACCACGTCGATCACGACCGCGCCCTGCGACGCGGGGATGCCGATGAGGCGCTGGAGGTCGGGGTCCAGCTCCTGGAGCTGGATGCCAAGGTAGCCGCGGGTCACGCGGCCGTGGGAGCGGAGCTGGTCCAGGATGTCGCGCGCCACGTTGATGGGCACCGCGAAGCCGATGCCCTGGCCCTGCGTGCTCACCGCGGAGTTGATGCCGATCGCCTCCCCGGACGTGTTGATCAGCGGTCCGCCCGAGTTGCCGGGGTTGATGGCGGCGTCGGTCTGGATGTACGAGTCGAACGAGGCATCGTAGATCTTGCGGCCCTTCGAGGACACGACCCCCGCCGTCACCGAGTGTTCCAGCCGATAGGGGTTGCCGATCGCGAAGACCCAGTCCCCGACCCGCAACCGGTCGGAGTCGCCCAGCGGGACCACCGGCAGCGGCTTGGGGGCGGACACCTTCAGGAGGGCGAGATCGGTGTTGGAGTCGGACCCGACGAGCGCCGCGGGCAGCTCGGTCTTGTCGGCCAGGCGCACCCGGATGCGGGCGGGTGTCGCCACCACGTGGTGGTTGGTCAGGATGTAGCCGTCGGGGTCCACGATGAAGCCCGACCCTTCGCCCCGGCGCGGCGACTCGCGGTCGGCCGCGTCGCGGGCCCCCGGGCTGCTGGTCTCGACCACCGTTACGTGGACCACGGCCGGGTTCACGCGGTCGATGACGTCGGCGAAGGACCCGCCCACCCGGACGATCGTCTCATCCTTGGCGGGCTGCTCGGGGATGCGGCCGTTCCCGCCCGCCAGGAGGCCCAGCAGGGCCGCCAGGCCGGCGACGAGCGCGAAGGAGAGGCCGTGTACCGTCCGCGACATTCGCGGCAAAGTATAACCGGTCTTGCGCCGAGGCGGGTCCTAAGCCCTTGCCAGCAGGTCCTGAAACTCCTGCTCCGTCAGGACCGGGACCTTCAGCTCCACGGCCCGGTCGGCCTTCGTTCCCGGGTCCTTGCCCACCACCACGTACGCCGTCTTCTTGGAGACGGCGGAGGTCACCCGGCCTCCGCGCGACTCGATGGCCGCCTTGGCCTCCTCGCGCGTCATCGTCTCCAGCCCGCCCGTGAGGACGAACTGCTTCCCCTGGAAGACCCGCGACGACGCCCCCGCGTCGGGCTCCTCCTGGGCCAGGCCAGCCTCGGCCAGGCGGCGCACCAGGGCCTGGTTCTCCTCCTGCGCGAACCACTCCCGCACGGAGCCGGCGACGGTGGGCCCGATCTCGTAGATCTCGTCGATCTCCTCGGCGGAGGCGCGGCCGAGGGCGTCCAGGCTGCCGAAGTGGCGGGCGAGGAGCAGGGCCGCCCGCTCGCCCACGAAGCGGATGCCGAGGCCGAACAGCAGCCTGCGCAGTTCGCGCTTCTTGCTGCCCTCGATGGCGGACAGGAGGTTGGTGGCGGCCAGCGACTCATCCTTCCGGGCCTTGGGAGCGAAGATGGGCTTCAAGTCCTCGAAGCGCAGCCGGTACAGGTCGGCCACGTCCTTGACCAGCCCCCGCCGCAGCAGCTCCTGGATGACGACCGTGCCCAGCCCTTCGATGTCCATCGCGCTGCGGCTCGCGTAGTGCTGCAGGCCCTGCTCGATCTGCGCGGGGCACGAGGCATTGGGGCAGCGCCGGTCCACCTCGTCCTCGGGCTTGACCAGCTCCGCCCCGCAGACGGGGCAGCGCGACGGCGGCGTCCACGGCGCGGCGTCCGGCGGCCGTTTGTCCTCGACCACGCCCACGACCTTGGGGATCACGTCGCCCCCGCGCTCCACCACCACGGTGTCGCCCACCCGCACGTCCTTGCGCGCCACCTCTTCCTCGTTGTGCAGCGTCACCCGGGCCACCGTCACCCCGCCGAGGAAGACCGGCTCCAGCAGCGCCACCGGCGTGATCTTGCCCGTCCGGCCCACGTAGACGCCGATCTCCTTGACCACGCTCGTGGCCTGCCGCGCCGGGTACTTGTAGGCGATGGCCCAGCGCGGGAACTTGGAGGTGAAGCCCAGCTCGTCCTGCAGCGCGAAGGAGTTGACCTTCACCACGACACCGTCGATCTCGTACTCCAGGGTGTCGCGCTTCTCCCGCCACTCCTCGCAGTACGCGAGGACCTCGTCCAGCCCGCGGCACAGCGCGGAGGTCGGGTTGGTCTTCAGGCCCCAGGCGCGCAGCTTCTGGAGCGCCTCCCACTGCGAGCGCACGGCGGCGCCCTCGAGATGGGCAATCGAGTAGACGAACAGGTCCAGCCCGCGGCTCGCGGTGACGTGCGGGTCGAGGCTCTTGATGGTGCCCGCGGCCGTGTTGCGGGGGTTGGCGAACGGCTCCTCTCCCCTCTCCTCGCGCTCCCGGTTCATGGCCTGGAAGCGCGAGCGCGGGAAGTAGACCTCGCCGCGCGCCTCCAGCGCGGAAGGAGCGCCGGGGCCGGCGAGGGCCAGGGGCACGGTCTTGATGGCGCGCACGTTGGGGCTCACGTCGTCGCCGCGGACCCCGTTGCCCCGGGTGACGCCGCGGACGAAGCGGCCGTCGTCGTAGTGCAGGGCCATGGAGAGGCCGTCCACCTTCAGCTCGGCCACGTACTCCATCTCCCGCGGGCCCACCGCGCGGAAGATCCGCGCCTCGAACTCCCGCAGCTCCTCCTCGCTGTACGTGTTGTCCAGGCTGAGCATGGGGACGCGGTGGGTGAAGCTCGGGAACTGCTCCGAGGGCCGCTCCCCCACCCGCTGCGTGGGGCTGTCGGGCGTGACCAGGTCGGGGTGCCGGGCCTCGAGCTCCTTCAGCTCCCGCTCCAGGCGGTCGTACTCCTGGTCCGTGATCTGGGGGGCGCTCTCCACGTAGTAGAGGCGCTCGTGCCGGTTGATCTCGTCGCGGAGCTGCTGGATCCGCTCCGCGGCCCGGTCGTGGGCCGTGCGGCTGCTCTTGCTAATGGTCGCGGGCGAGGATGAAGTCGGGCAGGGCCTCGAGGGCCTCGCGGTATGGGGACCGCTCGAAGCCGGCGAGATCGGCCCTGGCGGCCGCGGCGTAGCGCTCGGCCAAAGCCCGCGCCTCGTCCAGGGCGCCGTGCTCGCGGGCCAGGCGGAGGAGCTCGTCGCGTGAGACGCGGCCGAAGCCGCGGTCGGCCAGCACCGCGGAGACCGCGTCCGCCCCCGGCCGGCCGCTGCGGCGCAGGAGGAAAATGATGGGCAGGGTGAGCTTGCCCTCGCGCAGGTCGTTGGCCACGGGCTTGCCCAGCACCTTCTCGTCCGCCGTGAAGTCGAGCAGGTCGTCCACCATCTGGAAGCAGACCCCGAGGTTCTCGCCGTAGCTGGCCAGGGCCTTCTCCTTGGCCTCGCCCGCCTCGCCGAGGATGGCCCCGATCCGCATGCAGGCCGAGAAGAGGTCGGCGGTCTTGCGCCGGATGATGTCCAGGTGGTCGGCCTCTCCGATCTTCAGGTCACCGTTGCGCTCGATCTCCAGGATCTCGCCCTCGATCATGCGCAGGGTGACGTCGGAGAGGAGGCGCAGGATCTTCAGGTTGTCCTGGGAGAGGGCCATGGACATCGACTTCGTGTACAGGAAGTCGCCGGCCAGCACGGTCACGTCGTTGCCCCAGCGGCTGTTGACGCTGCGCCGCCCGCGGCGCACGGTGGCCTGGTCGATGATGTCGTCGTGCAGGAGGGTGGCGGTGTGGATGAACTCCACCACCGAGGCCAGCAGCACCGCGCGGTCGCCCCGGTAGCCGCACAGGCGGCAGCCCAGCAGCAGCAGCGCGGGCCGGATGCGCTTGCCCCCGCCCTCGCGGATGTAGCGGCCGATCTCGCCCACCATGCGCACGTCGGAGCGCACCTGCTCCTCGAAGCGCTGCTCGACCCGGGCCAGATCGTCCTCGATGAGCTGGACGATCTCCTTCAGGTCCGCGACCCCGCGACCGCCGAGGCGACCCGCCGTGGCCAAGAGGTCCCTACCTGTAGTTGGTGAACTGCATGTCGATGCCGAGGTCGGTGTCCTTCAGCATCCGGATGACGGACTGCAGGTCGTCCCGGTTCTTGCCGGAGACGCGGACCTGCTCGCCCTGGATGGAAGCCTGGACCTTGAGCTTGCTGCCCTTGATGATCTTCACGATCTCGCGGGCCTTCTCCGAGGGGATGCCCTTCTGCAGCGTGATGACCTGCCGCGCCGTCCCGCCCAGGGCCTTCTCGATCGCGCCGAAGGTCAGCGCCTTCAAGGGGACGTTGCGCTTGACCAGGCGCCCTTCGAGGACGTCCCGCACGGCCTTGAGCTTGCCCTCGTCGTTGGACGTGAGGACGACTTCCTCGCCCGTGAGCTCGATGTTGGAGCCCGTGCCCTTGAGGTCGAAACGGGTGGTGATCTCCTTCATGGCCTGGCCGATGGCGTTCTTCATTTCCTGCATGTCCACGCTGCTGACGACGTCGAAGGAGCTGTCGGCCACGGTGGGGCCTAAGGTGACGGATCCGCTCCGCGTTGTCAAACCTCCGGCAGCTTGAACGCGCGCGCGAAGTTCGCGAGGGCGGCGCGCCCGACGTCCTCGACCGGCTCCCCGCGCAGGCGGGCCACCGCCCGCGCCACCTCCACTACGAACGCCGGCTCATTGCGCTTCCCGCGGTGCGGCGGCGGGGCCAGGAAGGGCGCGTCCGTCTCCACCAGCAGCCGCTCCCGCGGCACCATGCGCGCCACCTCCTGGATCGTCTCCGCCCGCGGGAAGGCCACGATGCCGGAGAAGGAGATGCAGAAGCCCAGGACCAGCGCCCGCTCGGCCAGCTCCCGCGTGCCCGTGAAGCAGTGGATCACGCCGCCGATCTCCTCCGCTTCTTCGTGCTCGAGGATGGCGATCGTCTCCTTGTCCGCCTCGCGGGTGTGGATGATGACGGGCAGGCCCACGTCGTGGGCGAGCTGGAGCTGCCGGCGGAAGGCCTCGCGTTGCGCCTCGCGCGGCGAGTGGTCGTAGTGGAAGTCGAGGCCGATCTCGCCGATGGCCACGATGAGGCGGTCGCGGGCCAGGCCCCGCAGCTCGCCCTCGATGTCGTCGTTGTAGAGCCGCGCCTCGTGGGGGTGGACGCCGGCCGAGCAGGGGAAGCCCAGCTCCTGCGCCACGCGCAGCGCGCGCTGGTGGCCGCCCTCCTCGTCCACGCCGCCCACGACGAGCATGTTGGCGACGCCCGCCTCGCGCGCGCGCGCCACCACCTCGGCACGGTCCGCGTCGAACTGCGGCATGTCGATGTGGCAGTGGCTGTCGACAAGAGTGAGATTCTGGGATTCCACCACTGAGGCATTGTAGAGCCGACCGACAGAGCCTGCGCTTGACTTGAGCCGTCAAAGGGCGTCTTGTAACGAGGCCATCCCCTCTCTCGGGTGAGGGGGGCGGAAGCGGAGCGCAGCAATGAGAACCGACCTCGTGTTCGGCATGGCCGGTTCCGGCGGGGACGGCATCGTCTCCGCCGGAGAGTCGTTGATTGCGGCCGCGGCTGCCGAGGGGTACCACGCGATCATGACCAAGAGCTTTGGCTCCCAGATCCGCGGCGGCGAGTCCTCGTGCCGCGTGCGCGTGGCCACGACCGAGGTCCTGAACCCGGGCGGCATCCTCGACGTGGCGGTCGCGCTCAACTGGGATGACTTCATGAAGTTCGGCGCCGAGCTGACCGTCGGCGGCTCGACGCTGGTGCTGTACGACGCGCGCACGGGCGTACGGCCCGACGCGCTGCCGCTCGTGGGCGTGAGACCCAGGCAGGTCCTCGCGGTGCCCATCGCGGACCTCTCCCGCGAGCACGCGGGCAGCGAGCGCGCGAAGAACAGCGTGATTCTCGGCCTGATCGCGGGCTTCTCCGGGGTGGCCCGGGAGGGGCTGCTCGACGGCCTGCGCCGGAAGCTCGCGAAGAAGGGCGACGAGGTGCTGCGCTCCGCCGAGCGCGCGTTCGCCGCCGGCGAGGCGTGGGCAGCCTCGCACCCGCTGACGGAGCCGATGCCCCTCGCGAAGCCCGCGGGCGGCACGGCGCCGAGGCCGCTCGCGGACGGAAACGAGATCTGCGCCGCGGCCGCCCTCTTCGCCGGCTGCCGCTTCTTCGGGGGATATCCGATCACCCCCTCGACCGAGATCATGCAGTTCCTGAGCCGCGAGATCTGGAAGTACGACGGCGCCGTGCTGCAGGCTGAGGACGAGATCGCGGGCATCGGCGCGGCCGTCGGCGCGGCGCTCGGCGGCAAGAAGGCGATGACCGCGACCTCGGGCCCGGGCATGTCCCTCAAGAGCGAGCTCACGGGCCTCGCCACCATCGCAGAGCTGCCGCTGGTGATCGTCAACGTGCAGCGCGGCGGTCCGTCGACGGGCATGCCTACCAAGCCCGAGCAGGCCGACCTGTACCAGGCTGCGTTCTCGGCCCACGGGGACGCCGTGCGACCTGTGCTCGCGCCCACGAGCGTCACGGACACGTTCTGGACGACCGTGCAGGCCTTCAACGTCGCGGAGCGCTACCAGACCCCCGTGATTCTGCTCTCCGACCAGGAGATCGCGCAACGCAAGGAGACGCTCGACGTCATCGACACCGGCGCGATCGCGATCGAGGAACGGCGCCGCCCCGCCGAAGCCGAGCTCCAGGACTACGCCCGCTTCGCCCTCACGGCGTCGGGCATCAGCCCGATCAGCCACCCGGGCATGCGCGGCGGCAACTATCTGGCCTCCGGCATCGAGCACAACGAGCGCGGTGCTCCCACGGCCAGCGGCGCCGTTCACGCCCGCATGAACGACAAGCGCGCCCACAAGCTGGACCCCCTGAAACGGAGGCGCGACTTGTTCCGGGTCTTCGGCGACGAGTCGGCCCCGCTGGCGCTCCTGGGCTGGGGCTCGTGCGCGGGCATGTGCCGCGAGGCCCTCGCGCACGCCCGCGACCTGGGGCTGCGGGCGAAGCTGCTCGTGCCCTATCTCCTGTACCCCGTGGCGGAGGAAGTCTACGAGGACTTCTTCGCGTCGGTGCGCGCCGGCCTGGTCGTGGAGCAATCGCACCAGGGCCAGCTCTATCGGATGCTACGCATGTTCCTGGACCTGCCCCGCGGTGTCCGCTCGCTGGCCAGGAGTGGCGCCAACCCGTTCATGCCGTTCGAGGTCGCTGAGCAGCTGCAGAGGGCCGCGGAGGCTCTCCAGCGTGACGGCGAGGACGCTCGCGAGCCACAGGAGTGATGCGATGACCACCGCACTTCATCCCGCGGGGCAGACGATGGAGCCCAGGGAGTTCAAGAGCGACCTGAAGCCGATCTGGTGCCCGGGATGCGGCGACTTCGGCGTGCTGCAGGCACTGTACCGCGCGCTGTCCGGGGTCGGCCGACCGCCGCACGAGATCGCGTTCGTGTCGGGCATCGGCTGCTCCAGCCGCATACCAGGCTATACCACGGCGTACGGCTTCAACAGCCTGCACGGCCGAGCGCTGCCGATCGCACAGGGCATCAAGATCGCGAACCCCGAGCTGCTGGTGCTGGTCGCGGGAGGGGACGGCGACGGCTTCTCGATCGGCGGCGGGCACCTGCCGCACGCGGTGCGCCGGAACCTGGACCTGACCTATGTGGTCATGGACAACCAGATCTACGGCCTCACCAAGGGCCAGCTCTCTCCCACCTCCCATCGCGGCCTGCAGACGGTCACGTCGGGCTACGGCTCGCTGGAGGAGCCGGTCAACCCGCTCCTCTACACGCTCGCCTACGGCGCCGGCTTCGTCGCCCAGGGCACTCCGGCCGACATGCCGGGCCTGACCTCGGTGATCGAGGAAGCGATCCGCTTTCCCGGCTTCGCCTTCGTCAACGTGCAGTCACCTTGCGTGACCTTCGGCGAGGCTGAGTGGCAGCTCAAGGCCCATAAGGAGCATATGAAGCCGCTCGCTGGCCTCGGCCACGACCCCGCCGACCGCCTGAAGGCCATGGCGCTCGCCGCGCAGTACGGCGAGGAGCTGTACACGGGCGTGTTCTACCGGAACCCGAAGCCGGCGCCGACCTACGACGCGCTGGTCGCCCAGCGGCAGGCCGAGCTGCGGGACCGGGCGCTGCCCCGCGAGCGGATCCTCGAGCTGTTCCGCAAGGACGGAGGCCGGTGATGCCGATCCAGCACGTCGACCTGTCCCGCCTGTCGCTGCAGGACGCGCTCGACCTCGCGACGCTGGTCGAGGAGGAGGCTCACGAGCGCTACCTGGAGCTGGCCGACCAAATGGACCAGCACCGCACGCCCGAGGCCGCGCGCTTCTTCCGCTTCATGGCCGAGAACGAGGCGAAGCACGGCGCCCGGCTGGCCGAGCGGCGCCGCGCGCTCTTCGGTGACGCGCCGCGGGCGGTGCGCCGCACCATGATCTTCGACGTCGAGGCGCCCGACTACGACGAGGCCCGCGCGTTCATGACAGCCCGCGCGGCCCTGGACATCGCGCTGCGCTGCGAGCAGAAGGCCCACGCGTTCTTCGTCGAGGCGCTGCGCCACGTCGGCGAGCTGCAGGTTCGGGCGCTTTTCACCGAGCTACGCGACGAGGAGGTCCACCACCAGGACCTGGTCCGGCGCGAGATCGAGCGCTTGCCCGCGGACGCCGACACAGGCGGAGACGCCTTCGTGGACGAGCCGGCCGCACAGTAGCGCGGCTGTCAGTGAGCTGGCTCGCCTCGCTCTGCTCTGGTCGCGGGCTGCCGATGGACGTTTCCGAAGAGTCGCTCGAACTGCTTGGCGGCGGCGAATCGGTGTCGAACTGCCTTCCTGGCCGACCTAGCACACGAGTTGATCAGCTAGCTTCAGACTTCTGCGGCATGTCGACATGGCAGTGGCTGTCGATCAACATGACTTCGTGGCTTGCGGATCCTCGCTGCGCAGCTGTGCCGCGGCCTGACTCACCGATTGGAGCTTCGCGCGCGCGATCTCCGGCGCGTTCATCGGACGGCTCGCGAACGTCCCGAAGCCGCAGTCGGGATTGAGGAAGATCCGATCCGCGGGAACCTGGAGGAGCGCCTCCCGCACGCGCGCGACGATGGCGCCGGGTGGTTCGACCTCCGCCGTCCGCGGATTCACGACGCCGAGGCCGAGCTCCTTGCCGGGGACGGCCACCAGATCGCCGGCGCGCGGGGTTGCGTATTCGAGCACGAGCTGGCGGACCTGCATGCGCTCGAGGTAGGGGACGAGCGGCCGGTACGAGCCGCGCAGCAGGGTCTCCTCGTTCCGGCTCCAGTTGCCACGGCAGACGTGGACGCCGGTGCGGACACCGTCGAGCCCTTTCACGACCCGGTTGACGAGGTCCACCGCGAACTCGAGCTCCTCCGCCGGGTCCTTTCGGGCGGCCAGCGCCGCGCACATGAAGGTGCGCGTCTGGCCCTGGGTGAAGACGATCTCCGTGAGGACGGGCTCGTCGAACTGGATGAAGTCGACGCCCGCGTCCCGCAGGGCGAAGGCCTCCTCGCGCAGGACCGCAACCACGTCGTCGCCGAGGTCTTCCTTGGTGGCGTAGACCGCCCGGGTCACCTCCTTGACCCACATCGCCCTCGTGAGGATGTAGGGACCGGGCAGCGGCACCTTGATGGGCCGGTCCGTGTGCCGGCGCAGGAACGCGTACTCGTCGGCCGCCAGCGGCTGCCGGCGCCGGATCCTGCCCACGCACGTCGGGTTGCTGATGGAGAACGCGGGCACGTCCAGCGTGTCGAGGATCCGCCGGAAGCCCTCCTTGTCCTCCACGACGTCCAGCATCTCGGCCAGGGACATGAGGCGGACGCCGTCGAGCTTCTCGGCCACGAAGGAATAGAAGTTGTCGCGCCGCTGCTCGCCGTCGGTCACGATGTCACAGCCGGCGGCCTCCTGCGCCCGTAGCGCCTCCAGCACCGCCGCGTCGGCGATCCGGTCGAACTCCTCCGCGGCGAGCTGCCCGCGCTGCTTCCGGGCGAGCGCTCGCTGCATTTCGGGAGAGCGGGGCCAGCTCCCCACGGTGGTCACGGGAAAAAGCGGAAGATCCCTCACGGCGCCGCGCCCTCGAAGAACCGCTGGTCACGCGCCGCCTCGGTGAGGATGTCGTAGCCCGTGGTGCGACCGGGCAGCCAGGCCTTCAAGCCCTCGAGGTCCATCATCTCGCGGTGCGCGGGGTTGTCGTAGGACATCCGGAAGAGGACCTCGGTCCACTGTCTCCCCTGCTCCTCGGGGAAGTGCTCGCCGACCGTGAAGTTGCAGTGGTCGAAGGTCGGCGTCGTCGCGAGGACGGCCATTTGCGCGGGATCCGCGGTGCCGTCCGCCGTCCACCGCTCCCAGTTGAGGTCCAGCACGCAGGCGGCGTGGGCCTCGCCGCGCTTCAAGCACTCCAGGGCGTCCCGCTCGCCGCCTATGTGATCGCCGTGCTTGCCGACGAGCACGTCGAACCTCCGGACCTCGAGGTCGCGGTCCCCCAGGAGCCCATGCCGCCGCAGGAGCTGAAGCGGGATGAGCGTCGCTTGCGGCGAGTCGCTGGCGCCGGTCGCGATCACCTTGGCCCTCAGATCCTCGAGGCTGCGCACGCCGGCGTCCTTGCGAACCACGATACGGGTCACGCGGTCGCGGTCGGTGTCACGCATGGCCAGCGCGCGGCACCGGCCCGCGGTGCGCCGCTGCGCGTCCACCCAGGCCAGCGGCGAGTTCCAGGCGATATGGATGTGCCCCTCGAGAAGTGCGGTGACCTGCAGCTCGTAGTTGCTGTAGAAGACGCAGTCAATGGGGAAGCCCTCCGCCGCGAAGAAGTCCTTGATCGTGTCCCAGATGACGGCGACCTTCGGCTCGTAGATCACCGCTCCCACGAGGATCGGGCGGCCCATGGTGGTCTCCTTTCTACGGCGCGGCCTGAAGCCGGATGGACACGGCGGCGCATCGCGTCAGCGTCTGGTAGAGGGGGGAGCGCTCCAGGGTCGCGCTCCAGATCTCGTCGAGCACCTGGCCCTCGGCGTCCGCGCTCACGTAGAACGTGCCCGAGACGGATTCGACGGCGGGATGGCCGGTCTCGCCGATCACGCCGAGATGGACAAGGACGTTGTTCAGGCGCCCCTGGAGGTTCATCTCCCCGGCGTGGACCGCGACCTGGCGGCGCGCCGCCTGGATCTCGAAGCCCCGGAGCAGGTCGCCCGCCAGCGCCCCCAGAAGGTACTCGATGGCGCTCGGATGATCGTCCTGGTCGCGCAGGCTCGCTTGCGCTCCCACCGGGAAGGCGTGGTTCCGCGCGTAGACGCGAGCCTCTGCCGGGCTCACGCGGCGCGCTCGCACCGCCCAGACGTGATCAGGTTCCTGGGGCACCGGCGCCGCTCGCCCCCTCCTAGAAGAGGGGCAGGCCCGTGAGCGCCTTGCCGATGAAGTCCTTGAGGTGATCGGCGGTCGGCGCCATGACCCACCCGGCCCGCGCGTCGCGGAACACGCGCTCTATCGTCAGGTGGCGGGAGAACGCGGCGCCGCCGCAGGCCTTCATCGCGAGGTCGGTGACGTCGATCGCGGCCTGGAGCGACGCCAGGCGGGTCTGCAGGACGTAGAGCGGAGTCGTCTCCGAGGGCCGCTCGACCTCGCCCAGGGTGTAGCCGAGGAGGGCCCGCGCCTGCTCCGTCCGCACGGCCATCTCGGCCACCCGGGCGCGCAGGGTCGGCAGATCGCGGAGCTTCTCACCCGTGTGCTCGAACCCCGCTTCCTGGAGATGGCGCGAGGTTTCGGACACCGCGGCCCGGCACAGGCCGTTGGCGAGCGCCGCCGTGCCGATGTTGAACCAGGGCAGGACCACCTCGAGCATCGTCTTGGCGCCCTCGCCGAGGGGGCTGATGAGGTCCTCCCTGTCCACGACGACGTCCTCCAATGCCACGGGCGCCGAGTCGTTGCCCCGCAGCCCCAGGCCGTCGAAGCCGCCCGCGACGCGCACCCCCTTGGCGTCGCGGCTCAGGAGATAGATCGTGGACTCGAGCGGCGAGCTGGCCCCCGGCTTCTGGGCGCTCGAGACGTAGGAGTCCGCGTGCCGCGCGGAGGTCACCCACGACTTCTGGGCGCTGGTGACGAGCTTCCCGTCGCGCTCCGCGAGGCGCGAGACCGGCGCCCAGAACTGGGACCGCGAACCCTTCTCGGAGAAGGCCAGCGTCGTCAAGTGCTTGCCTGCCGCCATGGCGCTCAGGACCTCGTCGCGGCGGGCCAGCACCGCCGAGGACGCGATCGCCTGCTGCGCGGCGACGTGCATGACGTAGATCATGGTCGTGGACGCGCAGCCCATCGCCAGTTCCTCGACCACGGCGGCGAACGTGCGCGGCCCCTGCCCTGCGCCGCCTAGGGTGGCCGGGACGCAGAGCCCGAGGAAGCCCTGGGTGGCGAGCCCCTCCAGGCTTTCCTCGGGGAAGCGCGGCGTCGCATCGACCTCGGCCGCGTGCCGGGTCAGCACCTCGCGCGCGAGGGAGGAAGCCTTGGAAACAAGCGCCGTCGCCTTATCGTCGATCGCGTAAGGGTGCAAGATGAGGTCCTCCTC
>DAINRN010000030.1:4687-13676 GCA_036741815.1 Acidobacteriota bacterium | reverse complement strand
TGAGGCGGCGATGCCGCGCCGCTCCAGGGCCTCGAGGGCCGCGGGCACGCAGATGGCGCTCGTGGGTGTGCCCGGCTCCACGATGTGCCGCCGCTCGATGCCGGTGCGCGTGCGGATCCACTCGTCGGAGGTGTCGACGAACTTCTCGAGGTCCGCATTCGTCAGCACCCGCTCCGGGATGAACCGTCCCAGCGAGGTGATGCGGACGCGTGGCTTCCGGGTGCGCGCGGGCGAGCTCATCCGCCGCTATTAGTACCGGGCGCGTCCGGGCCGGTCAAGCTCGCGGCCGCCGTAGAGGCGAGCGAGGCGATCGGGCGCGTGGCCCGCTGAGTACAGGCCGAGCAGCCACAGGTTGCGGAGGCTGGTGGCCAGGAGCCCTCGCCGCTCGAACCGGCGGGCGCTGGTGAAGGCCCGCACGGGCGGGAAGGCGAGGCGGCCGGCGCGGGCCAGGCGTCGCGCGAGGTCCACGTCCTCCATCAAGGGCAGCGGCTGGAAGCCGCCGATCGCGAAGTAGGCCTCGCGGCGCGCGAACAGTCCCTGGTCGCCGTAGGGAAGCCGGAAGAGCCGGCAGCGCAGGGCCACGCCCGCCTCGAGCCAGCGATGGGCGGGGCGGGGCGGATCGAGGGCGAAGCGGAACGCCCCGCCCACCACCTCGGGGGGCAGCGACCGCAGGGCGGCGGCCCAGCCCTCCTCGAGGCGCGTGTCGGCGTGGAGGAACACGAGCCACTCGCCGCGCGCGGCCCGGGCCCCGGTGGCCAGCTGCAAGCCCCGCCCGCGCGCGGACGCCATCACCGTGGCCCCCGCCGCCTCGGCCGCCGCGCGCGTGCCGTCGGCCGACCCGCCGTCCACCACGATGACCTCGGCGTCGTCCCGCACGGACCGCACGGCGGTGGCCACCCGTTCCTCTTCGTTCAGCGCGGGGATCACGACGGACAGAAGAGGTGGCGGCACCGGTCTGAGGATAACCCCTTTGGTGCCGGCGCGATTACCGCGCCATGACCGTATGATCTCTCCGCTCATGCCCCTCACCCCGGCCGAGGTCCTCGAGATCATGGAGAAGGAGGTCCCGTTCAACCGGTACCTGGGGATCCGCGGCGAATCGGCGGAGAAGGGCAGGAGCGTCCTCGTGCTCCCGGTGCGGCCGGAGTTCGTCGGAGATCCCCGGCGGCCTGCCCTGCACGGCGGCGTCCTCTCGGCGCTCATCGACACGGCGGGCGGGGTGGCCGCGTGGTCGGCGCTCGAGGAAGGAGAGTCGGTCTCGACGGTGGACCTGACCGTGGACTATCTGGAGCCGGCCCGCCTCCAGGGCGAGCTGCGCGCCGCGGCGGAGCTGCTCCGCAAGGGGAACCGCGTCTGCCACGTGCGCGTGCGCGTGACCCAGGACGGCACCCTGGTGGCCGAGGGCCGCGGCGTCTACAACATCCACCGCAAGCGGGCTATTCCTTCATGAGCAGATCGCGCGCGGCCTGGAGCTCCTTCTTTTTCTCCTCGTCGACCGCGGGGTACTGGAGTTTCAGGCCCTCCAAGCCCTCCACGATGACGTCCGCCACCGCCATCCGCATGAACCACTTGTGGTCCGCGGGGATGACGTGCCACGGGGCGTGCCCCGTGCTGGTGGCGCCGATCATGTCCTGGTAGGCCGCCATGTAGGCGTCCCAGTGCTCGCGCTCCTTGACGTCGCCGAGCGCGAACTTCCAGTTCTTGTCGGGATCGTCGAGGCGGGCCAGGAACCGCTTGCGCTGCTCCTCCCTGGAGACGTGGAGGAAGAACTTCAGGATGAGGGTGCCGTTGCGGCAGAGGTAGCGCTCGAAGGCGTTGATGTCCTCGAAGCGTTGGTTCCAGATGTCGTCGCCCACCACCTCGGCGGGCAGCTTCTGCGCGGCCAGGATGCCGGGATGGACGCGCACGACCAGGACCTCTTCGTAGTACGAGCGGTTGAAGATCCCGATGCGGCCCCGCTCGGGGAGCGAGCAGCTGGTGCGCCACAGGAAGTCGTGGTCCAGCTCCATGGCGGAAGGGGCCTTGAACGAGAAGACCTGTGTGCCCTGCGGGTTCACCCCCGACATGACGTGCTCGATGGTGCTGTCCTTGCCCGCGGCGTCCATGGCCTGGAAGATGAGCAACACCGCCCAGCGGTCCTGCGCGTAGAGCCGCTCCTGCAGCTCGCGCATGCGGGCGATCCCCTGGGTCAGGCGGGCCTTGCCCTGCTCCTTGGACTCGAACTTCCCGGTGTCGCCCGGGTCGTGGTCCTTCAGCCGGAACTTCGCGCCCTCGCGGACGCGGTATCTCTCGATTCCCATCGGTCGCAATCCCCCGTGACGACGATCAGGCGGTTGAGGCCGCGCATTGTACGCCGTCGTCGCTCCCGGCCTCCGCCGCTATCGGGAGCGGGACGGCACCCTTACCACACGCGCACGCGATCCCCCGGGGCCAGGTAGAGGGCCTGGCCGGGCTTCGCGTCGAAGGCGGCGTACCAGGGGTCGAGGTTGCGCACGGTGTCGCCCCGGTACTCGTTCGGCGCGTGGCCGTCGCCCAGGATCTGCTGGCGTAGCGCGGGCTCGCGCACCTTCTGCCGCCAGGACTGCGCGAAGCTGATGAAGAACTGCTGATCGGGCGTGAAGCCCGCCACCGCGGGCGCGGGCTTGCCGCCGAGCGAGAGCCGGTAGGCGTCGTAGGAGGCGGCCAGGCCCGCCACGTCCGCGATGTTCTCGCCCAGGGTGAGCTTCCCGTTCACCGCCAGGTCCGGGAAAGGCTTGTAGGCGTCGTACTGCTTCGCCAGCCGCTCCGAGGCCGCCTCGAAGTGCGCCCGGTCCTCGTCCGTCCACCAGTTCTGGAAGCGGCCGGTCTCGTCGAACAGGGCCCCCGAGTCGTCGAAGCTGTGGCTGACCTCGTGGCCGATCACGGCCCCGATGGCGCCGTAGTCCATGGCCGCCGGCCGGGTGGGGTCGAAATAGGGAGGCTGGAGGATGGCGGCGGGGAAGTTCAACGCGTTCATGACCGGCAGGTTCACGGCATTGACGGTCTGCGGGGTCATGACCCATTCCGACCGGTCCACGGGCCGTCCCAGCTTGCGCAGGTTGCGCTCGTACTCGAACCGCTCCGCGCGGTCCGCGTTGGCGAAGGCGTCGGCGCGCTCGACCCGCAGTCCGGAGTAGTCGAGCCAGGCGTCCGGATAGCCCACGCCCACTTTCAGCACGGCGAGCTTGGCCTTGGCGCGCGCCCTGGTGGCGGGCGACATCCAGTCGAGGGCGTCGATGCGGCGGCCGAAGGCGGCCATCAGGTTCTTCACCATCTCCTCGACCCGGGCCTTGGCCTGCGGCGGGAAGTACTTCTCCACGTAGAGCCGGCCCACGGCCTCGCCGAGCGCGAAGCCGGCGGCGTCCACCGCCCTCTTCCAGCGGTCGCGCCGCTCGGGCGTGCCCGCCAGGACCGTCCCGTGGAACGCGAACCGCTCCTGGCCGAAGGCCTCGGGGAGCACGCTCGCGAAATGGTCGAGGGCGTGGAAGGTCAGGTAGTCCCTCCAGGTCTCGACGGGCTCCCTGGCCGCGAGCGCGGAGATGCCGGTGACGGCGCTCGGCTGCCAGATCCCGAAATCGCGGGCCGCGCCCAGGCCGGCGGCGGTGAAGAACTCGTCCCAGTCGAGGCCGGGGGCCTTGGTCTCGAACTCCGCCCGCGCCCAGTGGTTGTTCGATTTCTTCACGTCGCCCGAGTCCTCGCGGCTGGCGTGGGCCTCCGCTATCTTCCGCTCCAGGTCGTAGATCCGTGCGGCCTTGCCCTGCGGGTCGGGGATCTTGGCCAGGGCCAGAACCTTGGCGATGTGCTCCTTTACCTTGCCCCGGATCGTCTCCATGCGCGCCGAGTCGTCGAGGTAATAGGCGCGGTCCGGCATGTCGAGGCCGCCCTGCATGAGGAAGGGCAGGTAGCGGCTCGGGTCGTTCATGTCCTGGGCCACCCACACCCCGAACACGTTGTCGGTGTACATGTCCGTGGCGTTGATCGCGTCCACGTCCGCGCGCAGCGTCCCGCCCAGGTAGCGCGAGAGGGACTTGCGGTCGGCGATGGCCGCGATGCGGTCGAGCGTGGGCTGGAGGGGGGCCAGGCCCCTGGCCTCGATCCCCGCCTCGTCCATGTAGGCCGCGTAGTAGTCGCCCACCTTGCGGGCCTCGGACCCCGCGGGCGCGCTCGAGGCCGCGGCCTCCTTGATGAGGTCCGCGGTGCGCGTGGTGGTGAGCTCGGCCAGGACCGCGTCGGGGCCGAAGGCCGGACGGTCCGCAGGGATCTCCGTCGTCTTCATCCACGTGCCGTTGGCGTAGCGATAGAAGTCGTCGCCGGGAGCCACGGACCGGTCCATGCCGGGGAGGTCGATCCCGGGGCCGGACGTGGCCGGGGCGTCCTTGGGCGCCGCGGCCAGGACCATCGCAGCCAGGCCGAGGGCCACGGCGGCGAAGGGGCGGAGGGTGCGGTTCTTGAAAATGGTCATGGCGACCATGTTATCCAAATCCCGCACCCGGGGGGCACGTTCAGACGTTGCGCGTGGCGATGGCGCGGGAGATGCGCGAGGCCCGAACCCGGGGGCGTGATTGTGTCGCGCGGCCGCGGCGAGGCGGCCATCCCGACGGATACTGGAAGAGGGAGAGCCGGGAGGCGCCATGAGACTGACCATCGCCGCGCTGTGCACCCTCGCGCTGGGCGCGTCCGCCGGCCGCGCGGCCGCGGCCACGCCGGACTCCGGGCACGTGCCGCTGCTGCTGGCCCAAGAATCGTACGACCGCGCGATCGAGATGGCCTTCCGGGCGGTCCTGAACCGCCCGCCGTCCGACTGGGAGCTGCGGCGGTACCGCATCCTCATGGAGACGAACGACTGGTCGGAAGCCGACGTCCGCCGCGACCTGCGCGAGCGCGCGGATTACCGGGCCGTGCCGCTCCGCCGGGGCGTGACCGCCGAGACGATCGTCCGTCGCGCGTACCAGGACATCCTGGGCCGCGAGCCCGATTCCACCGGGCTACGCACCTACCGCAGCAAGATCGTGGACGAGGGATGGTCGGAATGGGACGTGCGCAACGCGCTCCGCCGGAGCGACGAGTACGCCGGCGGCGCCGCCCTCACCTTCCGCACCGCCTCCGCGGACCGGATCATCCTCCGGGCCTACCAGGACATCCTGGGCCGGGAGCCGGACGAGCGCGGCCTGAACAACTATCGCCGGCTCATCCTGGAGGACGGATGGGACGAGCACGACGTCCGCCAGTCGCTCATCCGCAGCCCCGAGAGGCGGCAGAAGCGGCTCGAGATGGGCACGCAGGCCGCGGAGGAGATGGTGCGCCGCGCGTATCGCACCGTCCTGGAACGCGAGCCGGACCCTGTCGGGCTGAGCCACTACACGTCCAAGGTCGTGCTCGAGCGCATAGGTCTCACCACCGGCTGGGTCGTAACGGAGGACGACCTCGTCCAGGCCCTGCGGGAGAGCGACGAGTACCGGGACACGCACCGGTAGGAGAGCCGGAGCCGCTTCAGCGGGCGGCGGGCGCGGGCTGCAGGGGCGGAGAGGGGCGCAGGCGCCAGGCGAGGACCAGCGGCACGAGGGCGGCCGCGGCGGCCACCACGCCCATCGGGGCGTAGCCGAACCGGGCGAAGACCCAGCCGCTGCCCAGGCTGCCGGTGGCCGAGGCCGCGCCCATCACGAAGTCGTTGAACCCCTGGACACGGGCGCGCTCCTCCGCCCGCAGCTGGTCGGCGAGCAGCGACGAGCCGCCGACGTAGCAGAGGTTCCATCCGAGGCCGAGCAGGAACAGCGAGACCCCGAGCGGCACGGCAGCGGGCGAGAGCGGGGCGGCCAGGCAGGCGAGGGCCAGCATCACGGCGCCGGCGAGGATGGTGGGCCCGCGCCCCCAACGGTCGGCCAGGCGTCCGGACACCACGGAGAACGCGTACATCCCGACGACGTGCGATGAGATGACGGCGGCGATGCGCCCGAGGGAATGCTGGTGGTCCTTCATGTGCAACGACGTGATCACCATCAGCATCACCATCACCACCTGGGCCACGACCAGCGTGGCCATGGCCACTCGGACCGGGCCCTCGCGCACTATCGAGCGCAGCGGCCGCGCGGCGCCCGCGGCCTCCACGCCCGTCCCGTACAGCCGGGCCACCTCGCGGCCGATCTCCCGGGGGTCGGGCCGGAGGCGCAGGAAGATCAGCAAGGCCGCGCCCAGGAACAGGAGGGCGCTGGCAGCGTAGGGGCCGGCCAGCTCGCTCACTCCCAGCTCCCGCGCCAGGCGGCCCATGGGGCCGGTCAGCAGCGGCCCCAGGATCGCCCCCACCGTCCCGCCGATCACGACGTTGGCGATGGCGCGGCCGCGCTCCGCCGGTGGGTGGACCTCGGCGGCCACGAAGCGGGCCAGCTGCAGGGCGGAGTTGGCCGCGCCCATGAGGGTCACGCCGGCCAGGAGGACCGGGAAGGAAGAGGCCGCCACCGCCACCGCCGCCAGCGACGCCCCCGTTATCCCGGACAGCAGCCCCAGGGTCAGCGTCAGACGGCGGCCGAAGCGCTCCATGGACTGGCCCCACAAAATGGCGGCCAGCGCCGCGCCCACCTGGTAGACGGCGGAGGGCAGGCCCGCCCGCGACGGGCGCCCGCCGAGCTCCGCTCCCACGATGGCGTTGACGGTGGCGGCGGCCAGGAAGCCCGCGGATCCCAGGCTCTGGGCCGCGAGCAGCGTCACCGTGACGCGCCGCGCGACGTCGCGGAACGGCGATGCGCTCAGCGCAGCAGGAGGGACCGCCACTCGGGGACGGGAGGCGTCTTCTCGTCGGAGAGCGCCTTCTCCACCGCGAACTCGGCCATCTTCTCCACCGCCCAGGGGAAGTGGGCGTCCTTCAGGCTGCGGTAGTCGTAGTCCGGCGTGTAGTTCGTGAGGTCGATCCCGTAGAAGATCCCGTCCCGGACCGCAAACTCCAGCGCGTTCATGTCGTACCCCAGCGCCTTGTTGAAGCGCAGGGACAGCTCCTCGGCGTGATCGCGCACGGCCCGCGGCGTGATGTCGTAGTCCTGGTTGTAGCCGCCCATGCCGCCCGGGGCGGGGTCGTAGCGGATCGCCCGCGCGTAGCGGCGGCCGATGGTGGGCACCCGGATGTACGTGTCCCAGGTGATGAACTCCTGGAGCATCATCGTCTTCTGCCCCGAGCGGTTGTAGTGATGCAGCGCCTCCTCGAGGTTGTGGATCTTGTTGACGTCCTTCCAGCCCCCGCCGTGGGCCGGCTTCATGATGCAGGGCAGGCCCACGTAATCCAGGAACATCCCGAAGTCCGTCGGCCACAGGTTGCGGAGGCTCTCCGCGTTGACGTCCTCCACGTGCTCGCGGTTGGGCAGGACCACCGTCTTGGGCTCCGCGATCCCCAGCTTCTCGGCCGCCGCGTAGCCGAAGAACTTGTCGTCCGCGGTCCGCCAGAACGTGTTGTTGATGCAGTAGGTCCCCTGCAGCGCGGCCATCTTCAGGTAGACCGAGTAGTACGGGACCTCGTGGCTCATGCGATCCAGGATCACTCGGTAGGGGACGGGCTCGTTCAGCTTCGTTCCGCCGAGCTGGATGTACTCCGCGGTGACCCCCTTGCCCATCGAGCTCACCTTGGCGATGAACGCGTCGGGGAAGGAGTTCTCGCGGCCGCGCAGGACGCCGATACGCATGCTGGTCTCCTCGGAGCTTCTCGGGCCGGGATGGCGCCGGAGAGCCGCGCATTCTACACCGGTGCCTGGTCCGGCCCAAGCGGGACGCGCGTGACGGTGTAAGGTACGCCTCGTGCGGCCACCGTCCCTGCGCACCCTGGTGTTCCTGGCGGGCGTCGGGCAGATCGTCCTGTGCCTGGCCAGCCTCGCCATCCCGCGGGTCCTGCGCTTCCGCCAGGAGACGGCCAAGCTGCGTCCGCTGCTCCGCGAGATGTTCTGGACGTACGCCGGCTACATCCTCTGCACGAACCTGTCCTTCGGCCTCCTCTCGGCCCTCGCCCCCGCCTGGCTCCTGGACGGATCGCCGCTGGCCGCCGCCGTGACCGGCTTCATCGCGGTGTACTGGGGGGCGCGGCTGGTCATCCAGTTCACGTACTTCGACCGGTCCGACGCGCCCCCGGGCGCGCACGCGCGCCTGGCCGAGGCGGGCCTCGTGACCCTGTTCGTCTACCTCGCCGCCGTCTACGGCCTCGCCCTCGCCGCCAACCTGCGCGGCGGCGCCGGTTGAGCGCCTATCTCCCCACGAGCGCCGCGGTCGTCGCGTCCCTGGCGGCCCTCCTGGTGTTGACGCTCGCCACCGGTCTCGGCGTCAGCCGGATGCGACGCGGCCCGATGGCCCGCGCCGCGGCCTGGGCCCTGGTGCTGGCATCGGTGGCCGTCGCGGAGC
The DNA here is from genome assembly GCA_036741815.1 of Acidobacteriota bacterium. Classification (GTDB taxonomy): domain Bacteria; phylum Acidobacteriota; class Vicinamibacteria; order Fen-336; family Fen-336; genus DAINRN01. Next base: position 5,288 of record DAINRN010000030.1, on the reverse strand, counting down.
GGGTGTCCGCGCGCGAGCCGGCGGGCTTCCGCATGCTCGCGCTCATCGGCACGCTGCTCTACGCGATGAAGGCGGTGGTCAGCGTGGACGGGATGGATCCCGGCCGCCCGCCGCTCTCGGCGTGGCGGTGGCTGGCCTTCGCCGCTCTCTGGCCGGGCATGCGTCCGGTGCCTTTCGCGCGAGCCGGCGACCCGCCCCTCGCCGGCTCCGGGGCGCTCGTCCGCCGCGGCGTCGTTCGTCTCGCGCTCGGCCTGGCGCTGGTCCTGGCCGCCCGCTTCGCGTGGACGCGCACCGCGTCACGCCTGCTGGCCACGGCCCTGGCCCTGCCCGGCCTGAGCTTCATCCTCCATTTCGGGATCTTCAACCTGGTGGCGGGCGCCTGGCGTTACGCGGGCGTCGACGTCCACGCCGTCTTCCGGGCGCCGCTCCTCTCGCGGAGCCTGGCCGAGTTCTGGGGGCGCCGGTGGAACCTCGCCTTCTCCGAGATGACCGCCACCGGCGTGTACCGGCCGCTCTCGGCCGTGGCGGGAAAGCGCATGGCGGTGCTGGCCGCGTTCCTCTTCTCCGGGCTGCTGCACGAGCTGGCGATCAGCCTGCCCGT
>DAINRN010000030.1:0-4677 GCA_036741815.1 Acidobacteriota bacterium | reverse complement strand
CGCGACGGTAGATCGGCCGGCCCGCGCGCTCCAGGGCCCTCGCCGGCTTCGGGCTCCCGCTCCTCTACTTCGCGATACACGGGGCCCTGATGCTCGCGGAGAGGGCCCTGGAGCGCGCGGGCCGGCCGATCTACCGTCGCGCGGCCATGGGCCGAGCCTGGACGGCGTTCTGGCTGGTGGCCCCGCTGCCCGTCCTCTTCCACCGGCCGTTCCTGCGCGGCGTCGTCTGGCCGATCCTGGGGATGCCGGGTTAGGGGCGCCCGCTCACGCGCGGTCCTTCATGCCCTTCGCGCCGGCCTGGGTGGCGCAGTTGGCGCAGCAGTAGAAGGATCCCGCCTTCTCCATCCCGTGCCCGACGATCTTGATGCCGCAGTGCGCGCAGGTCGGGGCCAGGGCGTGGATCGCGCACTCGAACGAGTCGAACGTCTTCGCCTCGCCCCTGATCGGCGTGACCGTGAAGGACTTGTCGTAGTCGTTACCACAAACGTCACATCGTGCCATTATCCCCTCGTGCCATTTTGGACCTCGCAGCTCTTCCTGACGTGTCTCAGGTCCAGAATGGCACGAAAGAAGCCGGTCGTTCCGCTACCGGTCCGTTAAACCTGTCGTGTCCTGCCGGTCAACAAGCGCCGGTCTCCTCAGTGCAATTCCGTTAAGAACTTCCGCACCACCACATTGAACCCTTCCGGGTTCTCCACACTCGACAAGTGCCCCGCCCCGGGCACCACCTCCAGCCGGCTCCCCGCGATGCCCCCCACCAGGGCCTCGGATTCCGCGAGAGGCGTAAGGACGTCCTCGTCCCCGCACACGACCAGGGTCGGCACGCGGATCTCGCGCAGGGTGGGCGTGGAGTCGGCCCGCGCGGCCAGCCCCGCCAGGGCGTCCGCGATGCCGCGCGGCGGGTTGGCGGCGATCGTCTCCCGCAGCCGGGCCAGGAGCTCGGGGCGCTGCTTGTGCGTCGTCTCCCCCACGAGCCTGGGGAGGACGGCGTCGGCGATGGCGGCCGAGCCTTCCTTGCGGGCCTTGTCCGCCTGGGCCGCCCGCGCGGTCCGCGCGGTGGCGCCGTCGGCGCCGGCGCGCGTGTCCGCCAGGACCAGGGCCTTCAGGCGGTCCGGGTGCCGGCGGACCATGGCGAAGGCCGCGTAGCCTCCCATGGAGAGCCCGCACACGACCGCGCGGGAGACGCCGAGATGGTCGAGGAGGGCCACGCCGTCGTCCGCGATGCGCTCCATGGTCAGGAGGCCGTCGCCGGGGGGCGAGCCGCCGAACCCGCGGGCGTCGAAGCGGATCACGTGATGAGAGGAGGCGAACGCGCTGACCTGTGGATCCCACATGACGAGGCCCAGGGGAAAGGCGTGCAGCAGGAGCAGCGCCTCTCCCTTGCCGCGCGCGTCGTAGGCGACGTCGCCGCCCGCGATCCGCACCTTCATCATCGCTGCGTCGATGTTAACCTACGCGGTCGAACGGGAATGACGTCGCTCCTCGGCCGCTCGGGCCGGACCCTCGCGGCCCTGGCCGTGCTGGCCGTCGGCTGCCGCGGCGCGCAGGCGCCCCCCAACCTGGTCCTGGTGACGGTGGACACCCTGCGCGCGGACCACACGACGCCGTACGGCTACGGCCGCGAGACGACGCCGGTGCTCGCCCGGCTCGCCCGCGAGGGCGTGAGGGTGGAGCAGGCCTACGCGCCGATGGCGACCACCGGCCCCTCGCACGCGGCGCTGCTCACGTCGCGCTACCCGGTCTCGCTGGGCTACGTCCGCAACGGCCAGCGGCTCGACGAGGCGCACCTGACGCTGGCGGAGCGGCTGCGGGAGGCCGGCTACCGCACCAGCGCGGCCGTGAGCTCCTTCGTCCTCGACAAGCGGCTGGGCTTCGCGCAGGGCTTCGGCACCTACGACTGCCGGTTCGAGCGGGCGCGCGCGACCGCGACCATGGAGCGGTGGGAGGGGCTGACCGTGCCCGCGGGCTTCGACCGGCGGGCCGACGAGACCACGGACGTGGCGCTGGCCTGGCTGGCCCGGCGCGGCCGGGATCGGCCGTTCTTCCTCTGGGTCCACTACTTCGATCCCCACCATCCCTACGCGCCGCCCGCGCCCTACGACCGGCGGTTCGCGCCGCCCGGCGCTTCGACCGGGCTCCCGGGCACCGTGGCCCTCTACGACGGCGAGATCGCGTTCACGGACCACCAGCTCGGGCGGATCCTGGACGCGATCGACGCCGAGGGCCTGGCCGCGCGCACGCTCGTGGTCGTCACCGCGGACCACGGCGAGGGCCTGATGCAGCATGGGCACATGGGCCACGGGCTGCACCTCTACGAGGAGGCCGTGCGCGTGCCCCTGGTCTTCCGGTGGCCGGGCTCGCTGCCCGCCGGTGCGGTGGTGCCGGGACCCGTGGAGCACGTGGACCTCGTGCCGACGGTGCTCGACCTGCTCGGCATCCCGCGCGGCGGGGAAGCGATCGAGGGCCAGAGCCTGGCGGCCGCGCTGCGCGGCCAGGGCGGCACGGCCGGCCGCGACCCGCGCCGCACGGTCTTCCTGCAGCGTCGCCTCTACGATACGGACGTGGTGAGCGGCTTCCACGTCAAGGGCGAGAAGTTCGCCGTCCGGTCCGGGCCGTGGAAGTACATCGAGGCGCCGGAGGAGCAGACGCGCGAGCTGTACGACCTGCGATCCGACCCCGGTGAGACGCGGGACCTCCTGGCGGGCCAGGTGGCCACGGCCGACCTCCTGGCCCGCGGCATCGCCGGATGGCGAGGGCGCTTCGACCGGAACGCGCGCGCACGCGACGATTCCTCGCGGGAGACGCAGGAGGCGCTGCGGGCCCTCGGTTACGTCCAGTGAGGCGCGGCGTGCGCGGCCTCGCCGCCGTCGCCGTCGCCGGCCTCGCCCTCGTGGCCTGCGCGGCTCCCGCCACCACCGCGCGGACGCCGCCGCCCGGCCTGCCCGCGCGGGGGGTGGTCCTCATCAGCGTCGACACGCTGCGCGCCGACCACGTGGGAGCGACCCGGGCCGGCGTCCCCCTCACCCCGTCCATCGACGGCCTGGCCCGGGAGGCCATCCGCTACACCGACGCCCTCGCCAACTGCACCGTGACCCGCTCGTCGCACGCGTCAATGCTGACCGGCCTCTATCCCTGGCGGCACGGGATCCCGGACAACAGCGGCTCGCTTCGTCCGGGCGTCACCACGCTGGCCGAGGCGCTGCACGCCCGCGGCGTCGCCACCGGCGCCGTGGTGAGCAGCTTCCCCATGCGCGAGCTGGCCCGCGGCTTCGACACGTTCCACCAGGCCTTCGACCACGAGGCGGGCGACCGCGGCGAGCCGGTGGCTTCGCCGGGCGCCGCCACCGAGGCGGCGCTGCAATGGCTGCGCGAGCACGGGCAGGCGCGCTTCTTCCTGCTCGTCCACTACTTCCCGCCGCACGGCCCCTACAACGCGCCCGCGCGCTTCCGGATGCCCGCGCTGGAGGCGCCGTCGGGCCGCTCGCTGCCCATCAGCCGCCTGAACTACGAGCACGGCGCCATCCCCGCGTACCAGAAGCTCGGGGAGGAGAGCGATCCCGCGGTCTATCGCGCGCGCTACGCCGCCCGCGTCCGCTTCGTGGACCACCACGTCGGGCGGCTGCTGGACGGCCTGCGCGCCCTCGGGCTTTACGAAGAGGCGGCGGTCATCCTCACCTCGGACCACGGCGAGAGCCTGGGCGAGCGCGGCTGGTGGTTCTGCCACGGCAACCTCACCTACCGCGAGCAATCCGCCGTGCCCCTCCTCCTGAAGCTGCCGGGCGGCGCGCGGGCGCGGACCGAGGTGGGCGCGCCGGTCCAGGGCGTGGACGTGTTCCCGGCCGTCCTGGCCCTCCTGGGAGAACGGGCGCCCGACGGCCTCGACGGGCAGAGCCTCCTCGACGCCGCCGACGGCCGCGTCTCCCCCACGCGCGTACGCTTCACCCAGTCCGGCGACGCCGAGCAGCTGAGCGTCCTGGAGGGGCCCTGGAAGTTCACGCGCCTCCTGGCGCGGCCGCGCTACGTCGAGGCCGGCCATCCGCGGCGGGCCCTGTACCGGCTCGACGCCGACCCGCAGGAAGCGCTTGACCTCGCGGGGGAGAAAAGGGAGGTCGCGGCCGCCCTCGAGCGCCTGGCGGGGACGAGCGTCACCGCGTCCGGACCGCGGCCGGCCCTGGACCGCGAGACCGAGGAGCGCCTGCGCGCCCTCGGGTACCTGAACTGATCGATGGAGACGCCTCCGCCGTCGCGGGGTGAACGCCGGGCGCAGGCGCCGCTCCTGGTCCTGGCGCTGGCCCTGGCCGTCGTCCCCTTCGTCCTCCGTTTCCCGCTGCTCCGCAGCCGTGGGTTCAACCCGGACGAGCTCGAGCACCTGCACTTCTCGTGGTGCGTGGCCCAGGGGAAGGTGCCCTACGTCGACTACTTCGACCATCACACGCCGTGGCTGCACCTCGCGCTCGCCCCGCTCGTCTCCCGCTTCGACACCGCGGCTTCCGAGGACGAGGCGGTCGACGCGCTTTTCGCCGCGCGGACGGCCATGCTGCCCTGGGCCGCGCTGACCCTCGTCACGACCGCCGTCCTGGCCGGCCGCCTCGCGGGAGGTGCTTCGGCCTGGCTGGCGCCGGTGCTGCTGACCCACTTCGCGTATTTCCTCTCCAAGGGTCTCGAGGTGCGCCCGGA
>DAINRN010000029.1:0-13813 GCA_036741815.1 Acidobacteriota bacterium | reverse complement strand
CATGGCGGACGGGTTGACGCAAGCGCAGTTCCAGATCGATCTGGAGCAGCGAGTCTTCGACCACGGCCGGATGCACACGCTCCCGCGCCAGGCTGGCGTCGCCGCGGTCCGCGCGGAGCTTCTCCCAGGCGGCGCGCGTCAGCAGGTGGCCCACGGCCTCGCGTACGACGGTGGGGCTGTGCGGGAAGCGCTCCAGGGCCTTGACCCGCACCCAGTCCGCCCACGGGATGAGGCGGACCCGCGGCCCGGCCGGCGGCTGCTCGGGGATCTCCAGCTCCACGTCCGCCTGGGCGTGGGCGAAGAGGTCGGCGCCCCGGAAGCGCGCCGCGACCTCCTCGGCCAGCCGGCGCAGCTCCGCCTGCCGGGACCGGCGCGCGTACCACCGCGCGGCCCGCGACCACCACGACGCGTCCTTGAAGCGCGCGAGAGCGCCCTCGTAGCGCGGGCCCAGCTCGTCGTCGAGGTTCCAGCCCTCCAGCCGCGAGGCCAGGTCGGCCCACAGATCCTCGGCGTCGGGCAGGCGATCCATCTCCGCGAGCAGCAGGGAGACGGAGGTCCGGTGGCCGGGGTCGCGGAGCTCCGTCCGCGAGAGCGCCTCCTCCAGGACCGTGCGGTACCGTCCCGCCGTATCGTCCGCTTCTTTCGCGTCGCCGGAAGAGTCGAGCCGCGGCCGCGAGCCGTCGGGCGCGGCGGCCGCGAGGCGCAGCCGGTGCAGCCGCAGCTCGTCCTCGAGCGGGATGTCGACCTGCCGCGCCGCGAGCAGGGCGACGCGACGCGCCTCGTCGGCCACGGGCGGCCCGGCGCCTTCCACGAGCGGCAGGAGGGCCAGGGCCTGCCTGCCTTCACCGCGCTCGACGTGGCGCTCCATGATGGCCACGCGGAGCGAGGCCAGCTGCGGGTCCTGCGGCGCGCGCCGCGCCAGCTCGTCGGCCAGGAAGCGCGCGGTGGCGAAGGTCCGGTCCGGCAGCGACTCCGTCTCCAGCCGCGCCAGCGCCAGCCCCCAGTCCTGTCCGGTGAGCAGGAAGGAGACCCCGCCCGTCCAGAAGCCGGGCGTGCGGTCGATCCGTGCCACCCAGCGGTAGGGCTCGTCGTTGTAGGTGCCCCAGGCCAGCGGCCGGCCGCCCGCGCGCAGGGCGAGCCGGACGAGCGGCGCCAGGTCCGCCGTCCGCTCCGCGGGCGTGCCGAGCTGGGCGGCGGAGAGCCGCGCGCGGAACGACTCGGGCACCGACTCGTTCAGCTCGTGCAACCGCGCCATCAGCAGGAAGGCGGGGCGGTCGAGCCCCTTCTCGTACCGCAGCTCGACCTGCCGCAGCAGGTCCGACGCGGGGCCGCCGCGGTATTGGCCCTGGAAGTAGGTCGCCAGGCGCGCCAGCGCGGGCGCGTCGAAGGCCTTCTCCAGCGCCGCGCGCCACCGCTCCGGCGCGGAGGGATCCCCCTTGTCGATGCGGGCGGCGTACATCCGCCGGAAGTCGATCGACCAGTCGAGACCGCCGTCTGCGAGGAGCTCGGCGTCGAGGACGTCGAGGGCGCGGCGGTGGTCGGCGTGGTCGGCCAGGAACGTGGAGCGCAAGAGCAGGCGCCTCTCGCGCGGGAGCGATGTGGCCGCGGCCAGCCCCTTCTCCGCCTCCTCGAGCCGGCCCGCCTTCTCCAGGGCCTTGATCCAGTCCTCGAGCAGGGCCTGGTCCCGCGGGAACATCTCCGCCCGGGCCTTGCGCAGGGCCAAAGGGTCGGCCTCGTCGGGATGCGCCTCGGCCCAGGCCACGCGCCTGTCGGCGAGCGCGCGGCGCTCGTCGGGTGGGAGGCCGGGCAGGGCCTTCTCCGCCGAGCGGAAGGCGAGGGCCATCCGCCGATGGTCGGCGCCCCAGCCCGCCACCTCTTCCCAGGCCCGTGCCTGGACGACGCCGGATCCCGCGCCTTCCGCCCATCGCTCCAGCGCGGCCTCGGCGCCGGCCAGGTCCCCCAGCGCCCGCCGCGCCTCGGCCAGGTGACGCAGGGCCGCATGCTCGCCGCTGGCCTCCAGCGCCCGCGCCAGCTCCGCCGTCGGCGTGGGGTAGTGGACGCGGCGTCCGTCGACGGTGGCGAAGCGCGTGGCGATGGCGTACACCCAGTCGGCCGCGGTCATCTCCTCCCACGGGATCTCGCTCGACGCCGCGATCCCGAGGAGCGCCAGCGGGACGAGCAGCAATCGGCGGCGCCCGCTCACGGCCGGACCTCCAGCACCGCGCGCGCGAAGCTCACGTTCTTCGCCGCGTCCACGGCCTCGAACACGACCTCCTGCCGTCCCGCCGCCGTAAGGGGGACCCGCAGCTCGCCCACCGATCGCCGGGCCTTCGCGTCCCAGCGCAACGGCACCGGCGCGCCGTCCGCCAGCCGTGCCTGCAGGAGGATGACGTCCTCGTCCGCGCGGGCGCTGATGCGAACGCTGTCCCCGGGATGGACGGCGGGCAGCGTCTCGGGCGTGATCACGGGCGCCCGGCCGTCCAGCACGAAATGCTTGACCTCGGTCAACCGCGCGCCGCTCGTGTCGTGCAGCAGGATGCGGACCGCGTAACGGCCGTCGGCGAGCCCCTCCGGCACCAGGAAGCGTCCTTCCCACAGCCGCGTCCCCGGACGCCTCACGAGGGGCAGTCGGAGCCCGAAGGGGAAGAGGGCCACCGCGGACTGGACGCCGACGTCGCATTCCACCCGCAGCACGGGATCGCCCGGCTGGATGCGCCGCGGCCGCAGGAGAGAACGCGGCGCGGCCAGGAAGGCCGTGTAGGGGGTGACGAACTTGTAGCGCTTGGAGAGGGCGATGATCTCCTCGATCCACTCGCGCCTCTCGCCTTCGGCCTCGATCAGCATCAGCAGGTGGTCCACGCGCGCGCGGGCCCAGCGCCTCGGGAGATCGCGCGCCAGGAGCGCGGTCTCGGGGAGGGCGGCGATGAGGCTGGCTCCGCCCGTCTCGAAGAGCGGCGAGGCCATCTCGAACCGCAAGTCCTGGGCGGGGGCGCCGTAGCGCCCGACCCAGCCGGAGAGGCTCCCCGGCGCGGGCGGCTGCACCATGACGGGGTACACGTCGCGGATACCGGGCTCGCCGCCCTTGACCTGGAAGGGGACCGGCGCCGGCTCCGCCTTGCCCCGAGGTGGCGCGGCCGGCTCGACGGGAGCCAGCAGGCGCTCGAAGAAGAGCCGCGTCTCGACCTCGGTGGCCGTGGAGGCCAGGACCTGCGCGGAGGCCGAGCGCAGCGCCTCCGCGGTCTCCAGCCCGGTCACGATCGTGAAGAGCGGCAGCGGGCCGCGCGCCTCGTCGAGGGACCGGCCCGTGACGCCCGCCTGGCCGTCGGTCAGGAGCAGGATCCGCCCGCCGTCGCCGGCGGCGCGGCGGCCCGCCGCCACCGCGAGAGGCAGGTCCGTGGCCGGACCGAGCGGCCGTGACCGTAGACCCTGGAGCGCCTGCTCGATCGCCTGCGGCTCCGCCGCGCCGAGCTCCGTCTCGACGGGACGGCGGTCGAAGGGTATGAGCGCGAACCGGTCGTCCGGGCGCAGCGACCGCAGGACGCGGACCACGACGGCGTAGGCCGACTCCAGGCCCGACCAGCGGTGGCTGAGCGACGTGTCGAACAGGACGGCCAGCCTCACCGGCGGGCGGGCAGGATCGGGCGCGGTCGTCCCCGCGCCGTCTTCCGCGAGCCCGACGTCCCCGGCCTCGCCCGGCGGCAGCGCCTCGAGGAGGAAGAAGCCGTCCTTCTCCGGCGGCACGTCCGAGGGCCGCTCCCAGGGCGCGAGCGCGATCCCGTCGGGCAGGGAACCGGCGGGGTTCCGGAAGGCCGCGAGGCTCAAGGGCGGCGCGCCCTCTCCGGCGGCGAAGCGGACCACGACGTCCTTGTCCAGCGTGACGTCGGTCCCCGCGAAGACGAGGTTGGCGCCGTCGCGCCGCAGCGCCAGCGCCCCCGCGGGCGACGCGCCCTCTCCGTCTTCGAGGCGCACCGTCACCGTCAACGCCCGCGCCACGGGCGGCTCTCCGTCGGGCGGCCGCAAGGCCAGGCGGAACTCGCCCTGGCGGCGGACGAGCGGCACCTCCTGCTGGAACTGCATCTCGAGACGCTTCGTGGCCCAGGGCGGGATGGGCGCGACGCGCACCGAGAAGAGCGCGCCTCCCGACGGCCGGCCGGAGGGCGGCCCTTCGCCCGGAGCCTCTTCCTCCTCCTCGCCCTGCTGCAGCAGCCCGGGGTCGATGCGCTGCGTGGTCAGCTCGCGGTAGATGGCCCGCGCGCGCTGCTTCTCCAGGATAACTCCGGGGATGCGGACGAGGCCGTCCCAGACCGCGAAGTCGCCCACCGCCGCCGAGGGTGCCAGCGCGAACCGGTACGTCCCCTCCTGCACGGCGCCCGTGTGGTTCTCGTAGACCTGCCGGACGTTGACGCGCGCGTAGCCGCGGGCGATGCCCACGTCGATGGCCATCTCGCGCAGCGAGATCACATTGGGATCAGGTTGTCCAGTGCTGGTGGGTGTCAGCAGTCCCGCCTGTCCGCAGGTCTCACGCGCCGTCCAAGGCCCCAGAACGGTCCACAATACGGAAAGGGCGAACAAGACGGTCCTTCTCATACCCGTCATGACGGTCATTCCGTGTCCATCCCGGCCGGGCCGCCCAGCGGAAGCCGCGCCACCCCTTCGTCCGTGCCGATGTAGAGCGCGCCCGGCGCCGGCAGCAGCGCGGTGATGCGCGGCGAGGGAAGCGCCACGTCCAGCCGATCGAAGCGGCGCCCGTCGGCGGAGAGCCTGTAAAGGCCTTTACCGTCGGTCCCGGCGTAGAGCCGGCCATGGGCCTCGACGAGGCAGCCGGGATTCACCTTCAGCCCCTCCGTCTCGACGAAGGTTTCGTAGCGGGCGCGGTCCACGCGGCCCGCCGGCGCCTCCACTCCGGAGGCCGTGCGCCGCACGATGCCCCCGCCGTACGTGCCCACGTAGAGCGTGCCGTGCGAAGGGGCGAGCGCGGTGACCCACGGATGGGGGAGACGGCCTTCGCCCGCGGCGACGCGGAAGCGCACGCGCTGCCCGCCGATGGCGCCCAGCCCGGAGGGGGTGCCCACGTACAGCACGTCGTCGTAGGCGAGGGCGACCGCCTGGTTGCCGGGCAGACCGTGGAAGGCGGAGAGCAGCCGCTGCGGGCCCGGGAGCACGACGCCCTGTCCGTAGCCGATGGCCACGCCGTCGGCCGTGGCGGCCAGCGAGAAGGCGGCGCCGGGTCCTTCGATCGGCGTGAGCCGGCGGCCGTCGAAGCGCGCCGCGCCGCGCAGGCTGGCGACGTACAGCGCGCCGCCGGCGGGGAGCAGCGCGTTGACGCCCCAGGCGGCGCTCCCGGGCACGGCGCGCCAGCGCAGGTCCGCGCCTTCGCTGCTGGCGACCGCCAGCCCGCCGTCGAAAAGGCCCGCGACCAGGTCGGACCCCAGGTGGGCCAGGGCGGTGACGTGGGCGGGCCCCGGAGGGAGCGCGGCCGGCGGCGGCGTGGCGCGCCTCCACCCGTCGGGATCGCGGCGGTACAAGCCGAGGGCGGTGTCCGCGAAGAGGATCCCCGCCGAGGCCAAGAGGCGGCGCGCCGGGCCGGGCAGGACGTCCTCGCGGACCCCCTCAGCCGCGAAGGTCCGCACGGCGAGCGCGCCCGTCCCGTCGAGGCCGCGGAACGAGCCCGCCACCACCACTCCCGACACGATGTCGTCGCCCGCCTGGAGCGCCGTGAAGGATCCGCCACGGGCGGGACCCCGCAGGAGACCCGAGGCCGTCACCACGAAGGCGTCGTCACCGTCGAGCGCGACCTCCTCGATCCAGGCGTCGGGCGTCTTTAGCCCGACCGCGCGGCCGGCCTCGACGCGGACCAGCCCCTGCTCACCTCCGGCGAGCAGCACGGGCCCGTTCTCGGCGATCGTCCGCACGGGCCGCGCATCCAGGCGGAGGACGGCGTCGGCGCCCCACGCGGCCCGGAAGAGGCCCTGGCGCGCCCCGATCAGCAGCTCGCCCGCCTCGGTCTCCGCGAGCGCGCGGACCTCGAGCCGTCCCCATCCGGTGCGGGCCTCTTCCCACCGGCCGTCGCGGCGGCGGAAGAGGCCGCCGGCCTTCAGGCCGACCACGGGGTCCCCACGCCACAGGGCGAGCGCGCTGACCGCGAGCCTGGGGAGGCCCGCCGTCAGATCGGCGGACTCGCTGCCGCGGACGAGCGCGACGCCGGACCCGCCCGCGACGAGCAGGCCCGAAGGCGTGAGCGCCACCGCTTCGACGGCCGGCGATCCCCAATGCGTCAGCGCTGGACTGTCGGACGTCGTCGTCAGGAACCGGAGGGGGCGGCTCGCCTCCGCCACCGGCGCCAGCGCCTGCCGGACGGAACCGCGGAGGCGCGCCGCGACGGTCAAGGCGACGGCGGCTGTTGCCGCCAGGACGGCGGCGGCGGCCAGGACCTTCTTCCTCGTGGGCCGCGCGATGATGGTCACGGCTGTTTCTCGACCCCCCTGAGTCGGCGACTGCGTTCAGTGCAGCCGCCGTGCCCGCACGGATCCGCCGAAAACACGCGAAACTGGCGGGCGCCCGTGTCGGCGCGGACACGGTCCCCGTCTCCAGACGTTGACGAACGGTGCGGGATTCTACTCCGTGACACGCGGATCGGCGGTGCGGATAAGATACGGGCCCGAGGAGGACCTAGAGATGACCCAGTCTTTCGACATGGACCTCGTGCAGCGAGGCGCCCGCCTGCGCCGGTCGCCGTTCTTCGCGTCCACCCAGCGCTACGGGGCGAAGGCGTACACCGTGTACAACCACACCTTCTTCCCGATCCGCTACGACGACCTGGAGAAGGAGTACGCGGCCCTTATCAACGACGTGACGTTGTGGGACGTCTGCGTGGAGCGTCAGGTGGAGATCACCGGCCCCGACGCGGCCGCCTTCACGAACCTCCTCACTCCGCGCGACCTCGACAAGTGCAAGGTGGGCCAGGCGAAGTACGTGGTCATCACCACCGACACGGGCGGGATCATCAACGACCCCGTGCTGCTGCGGCTCGCGCAGAACCACTTCTGGCTGGCCCTGGCCGACAGCGACGTCCTGCTATGGGCCCGCGGCGTGGCCGCCCGCGCGGGCATGAAGGTCGAGATCACCGAGCCCGACGTCTCGCCCCTCCAGCTCCAGGGCCCGAAGTCGAAGGACGTGGCGAAGGCGCTCTTCGGCGACCGGGTGCTGGACCTCGGGTACTACTACTTCTTCGAGACCAGCCTGGACGGGATCCCGGTGGTGGTGACCCGCACGGGGTGGAGCGCGGAGGTCGGCTACGAGATCTACCTGCGCGACGGGAGCAAGGGCGACGCCCTCTGGGAGCGGATCATGGAGGCCGGCAAGCCGCACGGCATCCGGCCCACGGGCCCGTCCGACATCCGGCGGGTCGAGGGTGGCATCCTGAACTGGGGGGCCGACATCCTCCTCGAGGACACGCCCTACCACGTCGGGCTGGAGAGGCTGGTGGACCTCAAGAAGACGAGCGACTACATGGGCAAGGAGGCCCTGGCCCGCGTCCGCGAGAAGGGCGTGGACCGCAAGCTCGTGGGGGTCGAGATCGCCGGCCCGCCCATCGCGTTCAACGCCACCAAGTGGCCGGTGAGCGCGGGCGGCCAACGTGTCGGCCGCATCACGTCCGCCATCTACTCGCCGCGGCTCAAGAAGAACATCGGCTACGCCATGGTCCCCATACAGCACGCCGAGCCGGGGGCGAAGCTCGTGGTCGCGATCCCCGACGTCGGCGACCGCGAGGCCACCGTGGTGCCCAAGCCGTTCGTGGACCCGGAGAAGGCGATCCCGAAGTCATAGCAGACTGAATTGACGCCGTCCCGATCGCCGTCAATTCAGTCCCTTGTCGTCACGTTGTCAGCCGGCCTTCAGTGCAGTCCTTGTCCGTGCGTTGTCCACCGGTCTGTACTCGACGGTCTCAGTGCCCGGTCGGCTTCGAAGAGGAAGGGTCCTGCTGCGCCAGCGCGTTCCGGCGACGTTGCAACGCCACGCGCCGGGGATCGGCATCTTCGTAGACGGTCTCCGCGTCGTTCTCGCTGAGGACGACCAACTCCTCACCGTCCGGCAGGGTCTCCCGAATGTATTCCACGCCGAGTTCCTTTCCCGAGGTTCGTGTAAAACCCACATGCGCCATGTGACGGCCGCTGCGATCCCGCGGCCGTAGCCCGTGCCATCGGCTCGCCTTAGCCTTTGACGCTCGACGCAGGCCGCGGTTACCGCAGTGTGATTGAGCAATACGCATGCCGCGGCCTCCGGCCGCGAGCGCTACACTAGGGGCCGGTGAAGAAGGCGCGGCAGATCCCGCTGTGGCCGACGGCCAGGGTGGCCGGCGAGGAGGTCTTGAACGGTCGCGCCGTGCTGGCCGCACGGGTCAAGGGCCTGCGCACCGAGCGCCATCTCTCGCAGGCGACGCTGGCGGAGCGGGCGGGTATGCACCGGACGTACCTCAGCTCCATCGAGCGCGGCCGCCGCAACGTCCCCCTCGACACGGTCTGCCGGCTGGCCTGGGCCCTGGACGTGGACGTGCCCGACCTGCTCACCGAGGGTCCCGGCGACGGCAGTGGCCGGGCCGCGCCCCGCGCCCGGCGCTAGTGGGCGGCGGCCATCCTGGCCCGCGGCCGACCCAACAGGAAGCCCTGGCCGTAGCCGACGCCGAGCGCGAGCAGGCTCTCCAGCTCCTCCTGCTCCTCGATCCCCTCGGCGACCAGCGAGGCGTTGATCTGCCGGCCCAGGGAGGCCAGCGCGGTAATGATCTCCCGCTTGATCGTGTCCTGGTGCAGGCGGTGGACGATCGAGTCGGCGACCTTGATGTACTCCGGGCGTAGCTGGAGGATGGACTCCAGGCCCGAGTACCCGGAGCCGGCGTCGTCGATCGCGATCTCCATGCCCGAGGAGCGCAGCCTCTCCAGGACCTCGCGGAAGGCGGCGTAGTCGAGCACCACCTCCTTCTCGGAGATCTCCATGACCACTCTGGGGTGCGCGCGCTGGATGCGGGACAGGTTCCGCTCGTCCAGGAAGACGGAGTGGGCCAGGAGCTTGGACGAGGCGTTGACGAAGAGCTTCTTGCCCCTCACCGCGGCGGGCACGCCCGAGAAGATCGTCTCCAGGCACAGGTTGTCGAACTCCAGCTCCAGCCCCGCCTCCCGCGCCGCCGCGAAGAGCACGTCGGGCGATTCGAGGCCGCTCCCCACCGGCCCGCGGATGAGGGCCTCGTAGCCGATCACCGGGCCGTTCTGGATGTCGATGACGGGCTGGTAGACCGCGCGCAGCTTGCGGCCCGAGGTGATGCCCTTGAACCGGGTCATCATCTGCTGCCGGTCCCGCCCCTCGTGCTCCCCGGCCAAGCGCGCCGCCTCCTGCAGCGCGCGCGCCACGCTGCGCGACGGCCGGACGCGCGGGTCGTCCTCCACCCGCAGGCAGCTGGCGTGCACGGTCATGAGGTCCACCGACGTCCGGCCCAGGCCGTGGCGCAGGCGCTGGACCACGCCGTCCTTGAGCCGCTTCGCCTCCTCCTCGAGCAGCCTGCGCCGGCCGTCGTCGGAGCGGCTCCGCAGGTCGAAGAGCAGGTGGAACCCGTCGGCACCGGTGAACTGGACGGAGAGCAGCGAGGCCTTGAGGGGGGACGTGTCGAGGTCCGCGCGCAGGCTCTCCGCGGTGACCTGGAGGACGCGGTCGTACAGCTCCCACCCGTAGAGGCTCTCGACCCCGGAGAACCGGCCGAGTTGGAGGTAGACGATGCCCAGATGGGCCACGCGCTCGTTGCGCAGGTCGGTCAGCAGGCTCAGCCCCGTCACCCCGTCCGTGAGGATGCTCTGGAGCCGGAGGCGCTCCACCTCCTCGAAGCC
This sequence comes from Acidobacteriota bacterium, assembly GCA_036741815.1. Classification (GTDB taxonomy): domain Bacteria; phylum Acidobacteriota; class Vicinamibacteria; order Fen-336; family Fen-336; genus DAINRN01. The sequence continues at coordinate 3,941 of DAINRN010000029.1, read as the reverse complement.
GTTGGCCGCGGGCTCGGGCGGCGCCGCGCGCCGGCTCATGCCGCGGCCCCGGAGGGCGGGTGCTGGACGAGCGCGCGGACCTTGGTCAGCAGCTCGTCGGCGTCGAACGGCTTCCTCAGGTGGTCCGACCCGCCCACCTGCATGGCGGTGATCTGGTCGCGCACCTCGACGCGCCCGGTGAGGAACAGGATCGGGACCTCGCGCGTGTGGGATTGGCGGCGCACGATGGCGCAGACCTCCCAGCCGTTGAGCCGCGGCATCTTCACGTCCAGCACGATGAGGGCGGGCGGCTCCTCGAGCACGCTCCGCAGGGCCTCCGCCCCGTCCAGGACGGTCTCGATCTCGTAGCCGTCGTGGGAGAGGACGCTGCCCACGGCGTTCAGGACCGAGGGGTCGTCGTCCGCCACCACGATGCGGGCGGAGCTCACGATCGCCCCTCGGCGGCCACGGGAAGGACCACGGTCACCTCGGAGCCGCGCCCCGGCTCGCTGGAGAGCAGGATCCGCCCGCCGTTGGCCTCCAGGAGCTCGCGGGACAGCGCCAGGCCGAGCCCCGAGCCCGCGGCCCCCGACGCGCGGGCCGCCTGGCCCCGGTAGGAGAACTCGAAGGCCCGCTGACGGTCGCTCTCGCTCATCCCCACCCCCGTGTCGCTGATCACCACCCTCGCCTCGCCGCCGACCTTCCCCGCGCGGACGCGCACCTGTCCCCCGTCCGGGGTGTACTTGATCGCGTTGTCGAAGAGGTTGCGCAGGCACCTCTGCACGGCCACGGGGTCCGCCGACACGGGCAGCTCGGGGCTCTCGGCGATGAACTCGATGCGCAGGCGGTCGGAGTGGAGGAGGCGGTAGCTGCTGGCCAGGGTGCCCAGGAGCTTGACGAGGTCGAACCGCTCCGTCCGCCGGGCGCGCGCCCGCGTCGTATGGGGCGACTTGCCCTGGGTCTCGAGGAGCGACTGCATGAGGTCGATCTCCGACCCAAGGTTATCGACGTGCTCCGGAAGGACGGGCTGGCCCTTGCGGACGCGGTCCGCCATGAGCTCCGAGTAGAGGCGGAGGGCCGTGAGGGGGGACCGCATGTCGTGGAGGATCTCCTGCAGCCCATCGCGCTCGCCGGCGGGAGGGGGCGCGGCCAGCCGCTGGTTGTCCCGCCCGTGCCCGCCGGAAGGCGCCGCGCGCGCGCCCTCGCGATCATCCCGGTCGCGCGAGGCGGAGGCGCCCGCCAGCTCCATGGCTGCCAGCACCGCCACCGGCCACGCGCAACGCGTGGCCGCGGAGAGCACCGAAGCCCCCGTCCCCCGCGTCACCACCGCCATCACCGCCAGCCCCGCGACCGTGGCCACGCCCAGGAACCGCGCGGCCCCCGCCCCCAGGAAGGCCCGCGCCAGGATGAGGTCCACGAGGAGGAGCGGGAAGAGCTCGCTCCTGACGCCGCCGCTCCAGGCCAGGGCGCAAAGGGTGAGGGTCAGCCCCACGGCCAGATCGAGGGGGTCGGCGAACGGAGCGAGGCCGCGCCGCGCCGCGGGCAGGGCCAGCACGGCCCGCGAGGCCACCGCCGCCGCGGCCAGCGCCGCCAGGCGGGCGGCCTCGGGCGGGGCGGGCCCGCCCAGCGAGAGGAAGAGCAGGATGCCGAGCAGCAGGAAGCCGCTCGAGGCGAGGCCGCGGAGCGCGGGGCTCACGCCGTCGCCGGGCAGGGGCGAGCCTCAATGCTCATAGGCGCAGCCGACCCGCAAGCGCCCGCCGCGCAGCGGCACCACGCTCACGGGCCTCATCGACACCGGGTGCGACTCCGAGCTGAACTTCTGGACCACCTCGCCCTCGAGACGCCCGGGGAGGCGGTCCCCCGCGTAGGTGAAGGAGAGCCCGCCGTAGCCGATGTCCCTCACCTCCGCGGAGAGGCGCTGCCGGCGGCGGCCCCCCACGTCGAGGGTCAGGCCGGGCACGGCGAAGCGGGGAAACCGCCTTGGCCGGTGGTCGGTGTGGCTGGTCTCCACCTTGGAGGCGTAGAGCCGGACGTCGCTCATCTTCATGATGAAGGCGAAGGTCCGGCCGTCCGCGGGGTAGGTGGCGATCCCGTAGTTCAGGTCGACGCTCAGGCCCACGCGCAGCGGCAGCCGGATGAGGGACACCCGCTGCCGGATGCGCTCCGCCACCGCCAGGCTGTGCACGAGGTCGGTGTTGGGCAGCACGGCCACGAACTCGTCCCCGCCGAAGCGGCCGCCCGCGTCCACCACGCGCAGGGACTCGCGGATGCGGCGGGCGGTGCGCACCAGCACGCCGTCGCCCACCGGGTGGCCCAGGCGGTCGTTGATGCCCTTGAACCCGCGCAGGTCCATGAGGAGGACGGAGACGACCCCGCCCGAGCGCTCCGCGCGGGAGAGCTCCCGCTCGAGGTGGTCGTGGAGGAAGCGCCGGTTGTACAGGCCCGTGAGCGGGTCGGTGATGGCGTTCCCGCGCAGCGTGGTGAGGTCGCGCTCGGAGACGACGCGGGGCTCGTGCAGCAGGCCGCGCCGGCTGTGCAGCTCGTGCAGGAGGGCGGTCTGGAGGGACACCGGAGGGCCGAGGGTCCGGCGGAGCAGGCCGTGCTGCCGCTCCACCTGCTGCCACAGGACCTCCGCCTGGTCGTCCTCGACGGTGATGCCGGTCCACTCCGCCAGCAGCCGGCGCAGCAGGGCCTTCCGCGACGTGCCCTCCGCGGCCGTGGCCAGCGCGGCGCGGAAGCGGGCGGCGGAGAAGTCCCGCGCCCGGCCGCTGCGGGCGAGCCGGGCCACCCGGGCGTCGATCTCTTTGTCCTCCACCATGGTCGGAGCGCCGGTCAGCGCGTGCGGCTGCGCCTTTCTTCCACGGAGCGATCGAGATCGAAAACGTCCAGCCGGGGCTCCCGGGCCAGGCTGGCCACGGCGGCGGCCATGCCCCTGACCTCGGTGCCCAGGGGAAACACGAGCATGAGCTGCCCTTCCTGGAGTATGTCCACCAGCTCGCGGTCAGAGCGCACCCACAGCACGCGATTGCCGACCACCAGCAGCCGGACGTCGGCCATGCCTTTACGGGAGGGATCGAGCTTCTGGAGGGTACGGACGCACTGCCGGATCTTGCTGAGGCCGAAGCCCGCCGCGCGCAGCTTGCCCGCCACGCGCAGCCGGACCAGGTCCTCGAAGGAGTAGCGGCGCGCGGATCCATAGCCGCGCGCGTGGGCCACGGAGGGCCGCACGAAGCCCTGCCGGTCCCAGTGGTCCAACTGGCGGACCGACAGGCCGGTCAGCCGGGAAACCTGTGCCGTGGAGAACGAGCCGGGGCTAGCCACGCTTGAAATTCAGGCGTGTATTTATCACAGGGGCCGGGAAAAGCCAAGGGGTTATTACGGCGTCAGCTCGAAGATCACCCCGTCGTCGTCCTCTCCCCCGATCACCGTCGCGCCGTAGAGCTTCCCGCCCACTCCCCGCGCCATCCCGTTGTAGGCATTGGCCCCGTCGGGGTTGCCCGTGAAGGTGTGGACGGTCTGGAGCTGCCACCCCGAACCAACTTTCGTCAACTTGAAGACCGTTCCGCACGAGCAGCCCGCGTCGCCGCCCTCGCTCGTCGTGCCGTAGAGGGTCCCGCTCGCGTCGAGGTTCAAGTGGCTGACGGGGTGGCCGCCGTCCGCCGCGCCCTGGAAGCTGTAGATGACCCTCTCTTTCCAGAGCCCGGAGGACGTCGGCGTGAGCTGGTAGACGGCCCCGTGATCGTGCGCGCCCTCGTAGTAGGTGGTCCCGTACAGGCGACCCGCCGCGTCGCGCACAACCGCGCCGTACGGCAGGGCGCCGTCCGGCATGCCCCGGAAGGCGTAGAGGATCTGAAAGCTCCAACCTCCGCCCAGTGTGGGGTCGAGCCTGAAGACCGTCCCCTTCCCCTGGGCGCCGCCCACCGTGGCCACGCCGTAGAAGCGCCCGCCGCTCAGCAGGAGAC
>DAINRN010000028.1:0-13961 GCA_036741815.1 Acidobacteriota bacterium | reverse complement strand
GTTCGGCGTCCTCCTTCGGAATCGCTCCACACTTTCCCAGCGCCCGCGCATACGCCCGCGAGGCCGCGATCTCCTCGCGCAACAAACGCCGGTCGAAGGGGAACGAGCGGTTGAACTCCCAGAAGGCCGCGTCCGGGCCGGCGGAGTAGTTCCCGCCCCAGAGCTTCACGGCCTCGCTCCGCGCGGGTTTGCTTGTCGCGGTGTGGGGGCGTAGCGTGCGCGCACGTGTCGGCCAAAGGCGACTTCCTGCGCGCGTTCCTCGGCCTGCTCGGCTGGGTCGCCTTCTTCTTCCTGGTCTGCGGCGCCTGGACCGCCTTCCTGCGTTGGAACATGGAGCGCGACCCGGGGAGTCCGGTCGCGGCCGGCGAGAAGCCCTTCCCGAACTACCCCGTCCTGGTGATCGCGCCGGGTTCGGACGGAGCGCCGCGCGCCGAGGTCGTCCTCCATCAAGGCCTCGCGGAGTACGTCGGGAACCGGCCGGACTTCACGTACCTCGTGCCCGCGGGCCGCGAGGCCGAGCTGAGCGCGCAGGTCCGCGGCCGTGCGCCCGTCGGCGCCCCGACGCCCTACCCCCACAGTGAGCCTTACCGCTGGAAGACCGATTTCCGCGTGCTCGGGCCGCTCCCCGGCGGGCGGCAGCTCCTGGAGGTGACCGGCTCGGAGATGGTCCACTTCAACGTGGTCCGATACGAGGCAGCGGACAAGACGTTCACTCCCCGCACCCAGAAGTTCGGCTGGTACTACCTCTTCCCGGTCAACGGGCTCTTCTTCGGAGTGGTCACCTTGATCGTCGTCGCCGTCGCGCGGAAGCTGGGCCGATGGATCCATGACCGCCGCTAGCTCCGGTAGTGGGCGTTGATGTCCACGTAGCCGTGCGAGAGGTCGCAGGTCCACATCCAGCCTGAGGCGCGCCCTTCCTTGAGACGGACGCGGATGCGGATCGGGTCCTCGGCCAGGGCCTGGCGCGCGCGCTCCTCGTCGTAGTCGCGGGCGCGGCCGCCCTCGGCCACCCAGACGTCGCCGAGGAACAGGTCCACCTGCCCCATGTCGAGGTCCACGCCCGCCCGGCCCACCGCGGCCAGGACGCGTCCCCAGTTCGGGTCGCCGCCGTTGAGGGCGGTCTTGACCAGCGGGGACTCGGCCACGGTGCGCGCGATGCGGTCGGCGTCGGACTCCACGCGCGCCCCCTCCACGCGGACCTCGGCCACGCGCGTGGCGCCCTCGCCGTCGCGGACGATCATGCCCGCGATCTCGCGCGCCGCCTGCGTGAGGGCCGCGCGGAACGCGTCGTAGTCGCGGCCCTGCTCCATGATCGCCTTCACGGCCACGGCCCCGCTGGCCAGGACCACGGCCATGTCGTTGGTCGAGGTGTCGCCGTCCACGGTGATGCGGTTGAGCGACACGCCGACCGCCTCGCGCAGCGCGCGGTGGAGCAGGCGCGGATCGAGGGCGGCGTCGGTGGTGAAGAAGGCCAGCATGGTGGCCATGTTCGGCGCGATCATGCCCGATCCCTTGGCCATGGCGCCGATCGTGGCCCGATGGCCGTCGAGCGGGAACTCCACCACGACTTCCTTCGGCCTGGTGTCGGTGGTGAGGATGGCGCGGGCCGCCTGCGCCCCGCCGTCGCGGCTCAGGCAAGGGACCGCATGCGCGATCCCGGTGCGCACCTTGTCCATCGGGAGGTTCACGCCGATCACGCCGGTAGAGGCCACCACCACCTCGCCGGGACGGCAGCCGATCTCGCCCGCCACGAGCGCGGCCATCTCGCGCGCGTCGCGCAACCCCTGCTCGCCGGTCCCCGCGTTCGCGCAGCCCGCGTTGACCACCACCGCCCGCGCCTGGCCCGCGGCCAGGTGCTCGCGGGAGACGACCACCGGGGCGGCCTGCGCGCGGTTGGTGGTGAAGACGGCGGCGGCCGAGCAGCCCCAGTCGGCGACGATGAGGGCGACGTCCGGGCCCTCGGCCTTGATCCCCGCCGCGGCGGCGGCCGCGCGGAACCCCTTGGGCGCGGTGACGCTCAACCCTGCACCTCCACGGCCTTCACGTCGACCGGCACGCGGTCGCGGGTCAGGGCCCGCACCCTCTCCGGCAGGCCGAAGAGCCGGATGAAGCCCTCGGCGTCCTTGTGGTCGTAGGCCATGCCCGCCCCGAAGGTGGCCAGGTCCTGCCGGTACAGGCTGCGCGGCGAGCGGCGGCCGACGGCCTCCGCCCGGCCCTTGAACAGGCGTACGCGGACCTCGCCCGTGACCTCCTTCTCCGTCTCGTCCACGAAGGCGGCCAGGGCCTGGCGGAGGGTCGAGAACCACAGGCCGTCGTAGATGAGCTGCGCGTAGCGGACGGAGACCGACTGCTTGAAGTGCAGCGTGTTGCGGTCCAGGACCAGCCGCTCGACCTCGCGGTGGGCCACGTGCAGGACCGTGCCCGCCGGGGTCTCGTAGACGCCGCGCGACTTGATCCCGACCAGGCGGTTCTCCACGAGGTCCAGCCGGCCGACGCCGTGGGCCCCCGCGATGCGGTTCAGGGTCTCCACCATGTCCACCGGCCCCAGGCGCGCGCCGTTCAGGGCCACGGGCACGCCCTGCTCGAACGCGATGACCACCACCTCGGGCTCGTCCGGCGCGTCCTCGGGGTCCACCGTGAGCTTGAACATCTCCTTGAGCGGCGCGTCCCACGGGTCCTCGAGGTTCCCGCCCTCGTGGGAGAGGTGCCAGAGGTTTCCGTCGCGGCTGAACATGTCCCGCGGCGACTGGTCCACGGGCACGCCGTGGGCGGCGGCATAGGCGAGGGCGTCCTCGCGGGAGCGGATCGACCATTCCCTCCAGGGCGCGATGACCGTGAGGTGCGGCGCGAAGGTCGCGTAGGTGACCTCGAAGCGGACCTGGTCGTTGCCCTTGCCCGTGGCACCGTGGGCCAGGGCGTCGGCGCCCTCCGCCAGGGCCGCCTGGACCTGGCGGTAGGCCAGGAGCGGCCGGGCCAGGGCCGTGCCCAGCAGGTAGTTGTCCTCGTAGACCGCGCCCGCGGCCAGGGCCTTGTAGGCGAAGTCGCGGACGAACTCCTCGCGCAGGTCCTCGACGATGCACTTGCTGGCGCCCGTGGCCAGCGCCTTGCGGCGCACCGCCTCGAGGTCGTCGCCCTGTCCCACGTCGCCGCAGTAGGCGACGATCTCGGCCCCGCCGTGGGCCTCCTTGATCCAGGGAATGATGATCGAGGTATCGAGGCCCCCGGAGTAGGCGAGGACCACCTTCTTGACCTTGCTCATTCCAAAGCGCTCCTTGATCCGAACGTGTCCGCGGCCGCCACCCCCGGCGGCACCCGCACCATCGCGGTCTCGTCGCAGCACAGGTTCATCGGGCAGGCCTTGCAGTCCACCATCAGCTTGTCCAGGAACCGTTCGCGCCGTGTGACGGAGAAGCCCAGGGCCTCGAAGAACGACGGGCGGCGGGTCAAGGCCAGGACCTCGTCGAAGCCCCGGAGGGCGGCTTCGTGCAGCAGGTGCTCCACGATCCTGTGGCCCAGGCCGCGCCCCGCCTGGTCCTCGCGCACGGCCAGCGAGCGCACCTCGCCCAGGCCGGGCCCGAGCTCGGTCAACGCCCCGCAGCCCACGATCTCGCCGTCGGCGCCCAACGCCACCGTGAAGTCCTCGAGCCGCGAGCGGAGCGACTCCTCGCTGCGCCGGAGGAGGAGCCCGCGCTCCGCGTAGCCGTTGATGAGCGCGAGCAGCGGGGCTACGTCCGCCTCGCGCGCCCTACGCAACCGCACCGCCGGCTCCTTTCATTGGCGTGGCCTCGGCCGCCGCCGATCCCGCCCCCGTCGACAGCACGGCGTCCAGCACCTCCAGGAACTGCCGGATGTCCTTCTGCTTGATGACCAGCGGGGGCAGCAGCCGGAGGACGTTGTCGCCGGCCTTCGTGGCCAGGACGCCGTGGTCGCGGAGGCCCTTCACCACCGGCGCGGCCGCGCCCTTGAATTCCACGCCGACGATCAGGCCCAGGCTGCGCACCTGCAGCACGGCCGCGTGCTTGCGGGCCAGGATGTTCAGTCCCCGGCGCAGGGCGCGGGCCCGCTTCTCGACCTTGGCGAGGAAGCCGGGATCGGTGAGGCGGTCCAGCACGGCCAGGGCCGCAGCCGCGGCCACCGGGTTGCCGCCGAAGGTGCTGCCGTGATCGCCCACGGCGATCTTCCCCGCGATCTCCTCGCGCACCAGGATCGCGCCCAGGGGAAGCCCGCCGCCCAGCGGCTTGGCCAGGGTGAGGATGTCCGGACGGAGCGCGGCGTGCTCGTAGGCGAACAGCCTGCCCGTGCGGCCCAGGCCGCACTGCACCTCCTCGGAGACGAGGAGCGCGCCCGCGTCACGGCAGATGTCGGCCAGGCCGTGCAGGAACTCGACGGGGGCCACGCGGACCCCGCCCTCGCCCTGGACGGGCTCCACGAACACCGCGGCGGTCCGGGGCCCGATGACGAGGGCGGCCTGCTTCAGGTCGTCCCACGGGCAGAAGCGCACGCCGGGCACCAGGGGCTCGAAGGGCTCGCGGTACCGCTCGGTCCAGGTCAGCGAGAGCGACCCCAGCGTGCGGCCGTGGAACGATCGCTCGAAGGCCACGAGCTCGGTGCGGCCCTGGTCGTGGCCGATCCGCCGCGCGAACTTGATGGCCCCCTCCACCGCCTCCGTGCCGGAGTTGCAGAAGAAGACCTTGGCGGGGAAGGCCAGGGAGACGAGCCGCTCCGCGAGGGCGGTGGCGGGGGCGTTGTGGTAGAGGTTGCTCGCGTGGATCATCTTGCCCGCCTGCTTGCGGATGGCGGACAGGACCTTGCGGTCCCCGTAGCCGAGGCCGTTCACGCCCACCCCGGCCGCGAAGTCCAGGTAGCTCCGCCCCTCGCTGTCCGTGACGCGCGCGCCCTTGCCGGACACGATCTCGAGGTCGCGGTCGTAGACCGGCAGCAGCGCGCTCATGTCCGCGCCGGCTCCGGCGTCTCGGCCACGATGCGGGTGCCCGGGAAGCGGCCCTGCAGGCGCGCCTTGCCCGCCACCATCACCTCGGGAATTCCCGCGCCCGCCGCGGCCAGGGCCACCCGCACCTTGAGGGACATCCCGCCCGTGATGGCGCCGGACTCGATGAGCCGCCGGGCCTCCGCCGCGGCCAGGACCTCCACAGGCGCCCCGTCCACGAGCACGCCGTCGGCGTCGGAGAGATAGAGCAACCCGCGCGCGCCCAGGGCCACGGCCAGGGCCAGCGCGGCCTCGTCGGCGTTGACGTTCACCGACTCGCCGGCCGGACCGTTGGACACCGGGGACACGACCGGCAGCAGATCGGCCTGCCACAGGGCGCGCAGGGCGGTGGCGTCCACGTGAAGGGGGCTGCCCACGCGCCCGAGGTCCGCCTGCAGCCCCGCGCTCACGAGCCCGCCGTCGCGCCCGGAGATGCCCACCGCGGGCAGGCCCGCGGCGGTGAGCCCCGCGGCCAGCGCCTTGTTCACGACGCCGGAGAGGACCATTTCCACGACCTCCATGGCGGCCGGAGAGGTCTCGCGGCGGCCGTCCACGAAACGCGACTCGATGGAGAGCGCGCGCAGCAGCCGCTCCACGTGGCGGCCCCCGCCATGGACCACGACCGCGCGGCCGCCCGCCGCGCGCAGCTCCTGCGCCAGCGGCGGCAGCAGCCCGGGGTCCTCGAGGGCCGGCCCGCCGAGCTTGTAGACGCGCGTCTCGGTCACGATCGCACCGCCGCGCCATCCGCCGTCACGGCGCTCGTCACCGGCAGGCCCGCCGTATCCGGCCAGCCCAGGGCCAGGTTCAGGTTCTGCACCGCCTGGCCGGCGGCGCCCTTGACGAGGTTGTCGAGAGCGGAGAAGACGACCACCCGTCCCGGAGCGGCGTCGTGCACGGAGATCCGGCAGTCGTTGGTCCCCACCACGTCGGAAAGGCGCGGCGGGCTCCCGTCCACCACGCGCACGAAGGCCGCGCCTTCGTAGAAGCGGCGCAAGACCGCGGCCAGCTCGCGGGCGCCGGCGCCGGTCTTCAGGTACAGCGCGGAGAGGATGCCGCGCCGCACGGGCAACAGGTGCGGGCAGAACGTGAGCGCCGCCGGGCGGCCGGTCCGCTCCTCGATCACCGCCTCCATCTCGCCCACGTGCCGGTGCGCGCGGCCGGGCGCGTAGGCCGAGAAGTCGTCGGCCACCTCGCTGAAAAGCAGCTCCTCGCGCGGCGCGCGGCCCGCGCCCGTGGTCCCGCTCTTGGCGTCCACCACGATGTCGGAGGCGTCCACCAGGCCCTCGCGGAGCAGCGGCAGCAGCGGCAGCAGCACCGACGTGGCGTAGCACCCGGGGTTGGCCACCAGGCGCGCGCCACGGATGCGGTCGCGGTAGACCTCCGGCAGGCCGTAGGGCACCCCGTCCAGCAGGTGCGGAGCGGGATGGTCGTGGCCGTACCACTGCCGGTAGGCGGCCGCGGTCGGGAGGCGGAGGTCGCCGGACAGGTCGATGATGGCGGCTTCCGGCCGGGCGGACCGCAGCCGGGCCGCGAAAACCGCGGAGATCCCGTGCGGCAGCGCGAGGAGATACGCCGCCGCCGCGCGCTCGAGCCCCGCCTCGTGGGAGAGATGCCCGTCGCCCGTCCCCGTGGTGAAGGCAATGTCCAGTCGGGGATGGCCGGCGAGGAGGCGGACCACCTCCCTCCCGGTGTACCCGGTGGCCCCGAAGACACCGACCGGCAGCTTCGTCGGCTGCGCCGTCTTCGCCTCCCCTCCAAATGAAAAACCCGCTGGAGCTTCTGCTCCAGCGGGCTCGTTCCGCCGTTCAGCTCGGCGACCGGCGCGAGCTAAACGGCGGCCCCCCGCCGGGCAGACGGGCCACGCCTGACGCGGGCCTCACGTCGCACGGCGGGACGCGGACTCATCTCAAGCTCGATCATACGAAATGCCCCAGGCATGTCAAGCACTTCGGCGAAGATCCGCGCTAGCATAACTCTCTACGAGGTGTGACTCATGTCCGAGACGATGGCCCCGGCCCGCAGCCTGCCCCTGACCGACCTCTCCGAGGACGAGCGCATGTTCCGCGACCAGGTGCGGCAGTTCGCGGAGACCGAGGTCCGGCCGCTGGTGGGGAAGATGGACAAGGAGGCGCAGATCCCCCGGTCCCTCATCGACCACTGCTTCGAGCTGGGGATCATGGGGATCGAGATCCCGGACAACCACGGCGGGGCTGGCGCCACCTTCTTCATGTCCGTGCTGGCCGTGGAGGAGCTGGCGCGGGTGGACGCCTCGGTGGCGGTGCTGGTGGACGTGCAGAACACCCTCGTCAACAACGCGTTCCTCCGGTGGGGCAGCGAGGACCTGAAGGCGCGTTACTTCCCGAAACTGGCCAGCAAGTGGGTAGGGGCCTACGCGCTCTCCGAGGCGGGCTCGGGATCCGACGCCTTCGCCCTCTCCTGCCGCGCCTACGACAAGGGCGACCACTACGAGCTCACCGGCCGCAAGCTCTGGATCACCAACGCCGCCGAGGCCGAGGTGTTCATCGTGATGGCGAACCTGGATCCGGCCAAGGGCTACAAGGGCATCACCGCCTTCGTGGTGGAGCGCACTTACCCCGGCTTCCAGATCGGCAAGAAGGAGGACAAGCTGGGCATCCGCGCCTCCTCGACCTGCGAGCTGATCTTCGAGGGGTGCCGGGTGCCGCGCGACAACGTCCTGGGCGAGCCCGGCCGCGGCTACAAGATCGCCATCGAGACCCTGAACGAGGGGCGCATCGGGATCGGCGCCCAGATGGCGGGCGTGGCCCAGGGGGCCTACGAGCACGCCCTTCGCTACTCGCAGGAGCGGCAGCAGTTCGGCAAGCCCATCGCCGAGTTCCAGGCCGTGCAGTTCGTGCTCTCCGAGATGGCCACCGAGATCGAGGCCTCGCGCCTTCTGACCTACAACGCGGCCCGCCTGCGCGACAGCGGAGCGTCATTCATCAAGGAATCGGCCATGGCCAAGCTCTACGCCTCGCGGGCGGCGGAGTTCGTGACCTCCAGGGCGGTGGAGGTCTACGGCGGCTACGGGTTCACGCGCGAGTACCCCGTGGAGAAGTACTACCGCGACCAGAAGGTGGGACAGATCTACGAGGGCACCACCAACATGCAGCTCCTGGTCATCGCCAAGCAGATCCTGGGGAAGATGTGACCTCGGCCTCGGGCGCGCCGGCGGCCTCGTCCCTCCTGGACCTGCGGCTGCGCGACCTCCTGGACCGGTTCGCTTCCACCGACCCCACGCCGGGCGGCGGCTCGGCCGCGGCTCTCTCGGGAGCGACGGGCGCCGCGCTCGTGGCCATGGTCTGCGCGATGCCCAAGACCCGTACGGGCGCTCCCGACGAGCGCGGCCGGCTGGAGACGGCCCTGGGCTGGGCCCGCGAGGCCTCGTCGCGCCTGCGCTCGCTCGTGGACGAGGACGCCGCGGCCTTCGACGCGGTCATGGGGGCCTACCGCCTGCCCAAGGCCACCGACGAGGAGAAGGCGGCGCGCAAGGAGGCGATCGGCCGGGCCATGTCCCGCGCGACGCAGGTGCCGGCCCAGACGGCCGAGGCCTGCCTGGTCGTGATGCGGGCTGCAGCAGAGGCCGCGCACAATGGCAACCCCAATGCCTTGAGCGACGCGCGGACCGGCGGGGCCATGGCCTGGGCGGGCCTGCTCGGCGCGGCGGAGAACGTGCGGATCAACGCGGGGTCCGACGATACCGCCGGCCTCCTCGAGAAGGTGGAGGCGGCGGTGCGCGACGGACGGACCCTGGCCGCGACGCTGGGACTTACCGTCTAGGCGACCGCCACCACAGCCAGAGTGGCGAACGAAGCGGAATTCACTCCCGCGGAGTGAGCGGGGGGTTCAGGGGGGCGCGGCGCAGCGCCCCCCTGCGCAAGAAGGTCCGGAGCGCGATTCACTCGCGCGAAGCGAGCGGGGGTTCAAGGGGGTGCACGCAGCACCCCCTTGCTCAATATCAGATTATCGGTTGATCCACTTCGTGCTTGAAGTGGAACGTGCGTTTGTACCCCGGGAGCACGTCGATGGGCACGTCGTACTCCACCGAGATCCGCCGCGAGTTCTCGTAGGTGTTGACCTTGAAGTCGGAGCGCACGATCCATTGTTCGAGGCGGCGCTCGCGGACCTCCTTCATCAGGTTGTCCAGGATCTTCTCGTCGGGGTGGTTGTACTTGGGGGCGCGGGCCATCTCGTTCATCTTGTCCACCAGGCTGTAGCCCGCGAAGTAGATGGGGCCCACGTGCCACACCGCGTACCCGAAGCCTATGAGAGCGACGAACCAGATGATCGAGGAAAGCCTGGCCTCGCCCTTCTCGCTCCTGACGCTCATCGTTCGTGCCTCCAGCGGCGAAGGCCGCATCAGCGGATCAGGTGGAAGAACCGCTTCCACCGGGTCTTTCCCAGAGCGGCCACAGTGTCACGGAACCAGGCCGCGTAACCGGTGCGATGGTACTCCTCCCGGGACGCCTCGTAGGACCAGTAGACGAGCAGGGCCCGCCCCTTGACCTGGTCCCGGGGCAGGAAGCGCCAGAACCGGCTGTCGCGGCTGTTGTCCCGGTTGTCGCCCATGACGAACAGCTGGCCCTCCGGGACCTTCTGCGGCCCCCAGTTGTCGCGCAGCCCTTCCCCCCGCAGGCCGTACTCAGGGTCGCCCGGCTTCAGGGGCGGCTCCAGGAAGTGGACGTAGGCCGCCTCTTCCAGCGGCTGGCCGTCGATGAAGACGGTCTTGTTCCGGATCTCCACCGTCTCGCCGGGCAGCCCGATGACCCGCTTGATGAAGTCGCGCTGGGGATCCTCGGGGAACTTGAAGACGATCACGTGGCGGCGCTCGACCGGGCGCTTGCCCAGGAGCTTGTCCTCCCACGTACCCAACGACGGCGAGTAGACGATCTTGTTCACCAGCAGGTGGTCGCCGATCAGGAGGTTCGTCTCCATGGACCCGGTGGGGATCTTGAAGGCCTGGACCACGAAGGTGCGGATGAAGAGGGCGAGGATGACCGCCACCACGATGGATTCCAGGTACTCGCGCCCGACGGACTTCTTGAAGGGAATGGGCTGGACGTCGGAGGCGCCGGACATTAACCGCGTATTCTAGCGCAAACGCGCGTCAGTCCACGCGCAGGACGGCCAGGAAGGCCTCCTGCGGGATGTCCACCCGGCCCACGCGCTTCATCCTCTTCTTGCCTTCCTTCTGCTTCTCGAGGAGCTTGCGCTTGCGGCTGATGTCCCCGCCGTAGCACTTGGCGATGACGTTCTTGCGCAGGGGCTTGACCGTCTCCCGGGCGATGACCCGGGATCCGATGGCGGCCTGGATGGCCACCTCGAACATCTGCCGCGGGATCATCTTGCGCATCTTCTCGACCAGCGTCTTGCCCCGCTGGTAGGCGGTCTCCTTGTGCACGATCAGGGACAGCGCGTCCACTGGCTCGCCGTTGACCAGCACGTCGAGCTTCACCAGGGGCGAGACCCAGTAGCCCGTGACCTCGTAGTCGAGGGAGGCGTAGCCCTTGGAGGCCGACTTCAGGCGGTCGTAGAAGTCCAGCAGGATCTCGTTGAGGGGCAGCTCGTACTTGATCATGACGCGGTTCTGGGTGATGTACTGCAGCGCCTGCTGCACGCCCCGTTTCTCCTCGCACAGCTTGAGGATCGCGCCCACGTGCTCGTCGGGGGTGAGCACGGTGGCGGAGATGATGGGCTCCTCGATGGCCTCGATGGAGCCGGGGTCGGGAAGCTTGGCGGGGGAGTCGATCTCGATGACCTCGCCGTCGGAGCGCAAGATGCGGTAACGCACCGAGGGCGCGGTGATGAGCAGCTCCAGGGTGAACTCCCGCTCCAGGCGCTCCTGGACGATCTCCATGTGGAGCAGGCCCAGGAACCCGCAACGGAAGCCGAACCCCAGCGCGGCCGAGGTCTCGGGCTCGTAGAAGAAGGACGAGTCGTTCAGGCGCAGCTTCTCGAGCGCATCGCGCAGCTCCGCGTACTGGTCGGCGTCCACGGGGTAGAGGCCCGCGAAGACCATGGGCTTCACTTCCTTGAAGCCGGGCAGGGCCTCCGTGGCGGGGTGCCGGTCGTCGGTGAGGGTGTCGCCGATCTTGGTGTCCGAGATCTTCTTGATGCCCGCCACCACGAAGCCCACCTCGCCCGCGGCCAGCGAGTCCCTGGGCAGCGGCTTGGGGGTGAAGACCCCGAGCTGCTCCACCTCGTAGGCGCCGCCCGAGGCCATGAGCCTCACCTTCTGGCCGGGGACGAGGCGGCCGTCCACCACGTGGACCAGGATCACCACCCCGCGGTACTGGTCGAACCAGGAGTCGAAGACCATCGCGCGCAGCGGGCCCGCCGGGTTGCCCTGCGGGGCCGGGACGCGGGCCACGATCGCCTCCAGGATCTCGTCGATGCCGATCCCCTGCTTGGCCGAGGCCAGGATGGCGTGGGAGGCGTCGATCCCGATGATGGTCTCGATCTGCTCGCGCACCCTCTCCGGCTCCGCTCCGGGCAGATCGATCTTGTTCAGCACGGGGATGATCTCGAGGCCGGAGTCGACCGCCAGGTGGGCGTTGGCCAGGGTCTGCGCCTCCACGCCCTGGCTGGCGTCCACCACCAGCAGCGCTCCCTGGCAGGCCGCCAGCGACCGCGAGACCTCGTAGGAGAAGTCCACGTGGCCGGGGGTGTCGATGAGGTTCAGGATGTAGTCGCGCCCGTCCTTCGCCTTGTAGTCGAGGCGCACGGAGTGCTGCTTGATCGTGATCCCGCGCTCCTTCTCCAGGTCCATGGAGTCGAGGAACTGGTCCGTCATCTCGCGCTGGGTGAGGGCGCCCGTCCGCTCCATCAGCCGGTCGGAGAGCGTGGTCTTCCCGTGGTCGATGTGGGCGATGATCGAGAAGTTGCGGATGTTGTCCATGCGCAGCTCAGCCGTCCTGGCGGGGCCCGCCCACCACGACGATGTCGAGCCTGGGCCGGCCGATGAAGAGCCCCCGGCCCTCGGGGTCCAGGCGGTACGTCTCGTTGTATCGGAACAGCCGGTCCGCGAGGACCTTCAGCAGCGGGAAGGCGCGCTCCCGCAGGGACTCGGCGGCGGGGCAGGCCACCACCAGCGCCACCCGCCCGTTGAGGAACGCCAGCAGGAACTCGTCCTGGGCCCACTCCTCGAAGGCGTCGTCCAGGTCCGTCCCCTCGGCCATGGCCTTGGGGATGGCGAAGAGCGCGGCGCATTTCTCCTCGAGGAAGCGCCGCAGCGCCCAGGCCTCGCGGCCCTCGGGCTCCGGGCTCTCGAAGACGATGCCCCTGGGCTCGACCAGGCAGGCGTAGCGGCCCTCGGCCAGCCCGCGGATGGCCTCCAGGACCTCCACCACCTCGCCGGAGAGCCGCCGCGACGATTCAAACACACCTCACCCGCTGGCATTATGGCACGCGCCGCGCGCTCCGGCGTTTCCTGAACCGGTTGAATGGCGGTGGTTTGCGTGGTAGAAACCGGGCGAACGGCTTTCGACCAGAGGTTTCGCCATGCTCAGGAAGATCCTCGCGGTCGACGACTCCGCGCTCATCCACCAGATGTACAAGCTGTTCCTCTCCCGCTACAAGAACTGCAAGCTGGTCTCCGCCATGAACGGCCTCGAGGCCCTGGACAAGCTGGGGCAGGAGGAGGGGATCGACCTCATCCTCCTGGACATCAACATGCCGGTCATGAACGGCCTCGAGTTCCTGAGCCGCGTCCAGAAGGAGCCGGCCTACCAGAGCATCCCCGTCATCATCATCTCCACCGAGGGCAAGGAGGAAGACACCATCCGGGGCCTCAAGCTGGGCGCGAAGGGGTACGTGAAGAAGCCCTTCCAGGCCTCGGAGCTGCACGGGCTGATCGAGAAGATCACCTCGGGCTAGTCCATGTCGGACTTCCAGGCTTCCCCGGAGCTCCTCACCATCTACCTCGAGGACGCCCGCTCCCACCTCGAAGCCCTCGACCACTGCCTGCTGACCCTCGAGCGCGAAGGGATCGACCCCGCCGGGGTGGCGGCCGTGGCCGGCCCCCTGCACACCTTGAAGGGCAACAGCGGGATGATGGGCTTCAAGGCGATCAAGGAGTACGTCCACCGTCTCGAGGACGTCTTCGGCCAGGTCGCCGAGGGCGGGATCACCCTCACCCCTGCGGCCTTCGACCAGCTCTTCGCCGGCGCCAGCGCGCTGCGCGATGCGGTGGAGCGGGCGTGCGTGCTCGAGGGCGAGGCCCGCGACCTCCGGGCCGAGAAGGCCGCGCTCGACAACCTGCTCCGCCAGGCCGAGGCCGATTCGGCCGTCGCCCGGGCGCCGGCCGCGCCGCCGCCCACGCCCGTCACCTCGGTGCCCGCCCCCGCCCCCGCGGCCTCGAGCGCCGTGGAGACCCGCTACGTCGCCACGCGCTCCAACACCGTGCGGGTGGACTTCTCCCAGCTCGACCACCTGCTCAACCTGGTGGGGGAGCTGATCGTGTACCGAACCAAGCTGCTCCACATGGCGAAGGACCTGGCGGAGACGGTGATGGGGCGGGCGGCCGCGCGCGAGCTGACCGCCGCCGTCCACCACGTGGGCGGGGTGTCGGCGCTGCTCCAGGAGACCGTGATGGACATCCGCATGCTGCCCGTCCGCCACGTCTTCGAGCGCTTCCCCCGCCTGGTGCGCGACCTGGCCCACGAGCAGGGCAAGGAGATCGAGCTGATCCTCGAGGGCGAGACGACGAGGGTGGACAAGGCCATCATCGACGAGATCGGGGAGCCCCTCGTCCACCTCATCCGCAACAGCGTGGACCACGGCATCGAGGCGCCGGAGGTCCGCGCGGCGCGCGGGAAGACGCGCACGGGCACGGTGCTGCTCTCCGCCACCCAGGAGTCCAACCAGGTCGTGATCACCATCATGGACGACGGGGCGGGCATCGACGCCGCCCGCGTGTACCGGAAAGCGGTGGAGCGCGGCATCCTCAAGGGCGACG
>DAINRN010000027.1:0-14020 GCA_036741815.1 Acidobacteriota bacterium | reverse complement strand
AGGTCTCGGGCGCGAGGGATGTTCTCCAGGAACCGGGTGGCCGCTTCCTGGGACAGCTTCAACTCCGACAACATGCTCTCGCTCGTGTCCAGGAGCAGCCCGAGGTCGACCGACAACGCGGCGTCGTTCCCCGCGTCGTCGTCCACGATCTCTCCCCCCCGGGCGCGGGCGAAGACCTGGAGCTTCTGGAGCCGGTTGTCTTCCTTGACCACGAAGTCGTCCCGCTGGAAGTCGGGGCCCAGCTCATAGAGCTGGTCACGCGTCACGACCGCACCCTCGCCGAGGGACGTCTTGTCGGACCCCGGATACGTGCCCAGCCCGGGGAGCACGACCGTCCCCACCACTGTGAGCCGCACCTGCTCTCCGTCGAGGCTGCGAGCGACCACTTGGTCGCCCACGGCGGCGCCCAGATCGCGCTGCGTCAGTCGGCCGATGGCGATCTCGCCGCGTCTACGGGGCAGCGTGCCATCGACGAGGGTCGGCAACGCGGCGCCCGGCTTGCGGTCCGGCCTCTTCGCCCGCCTCCTGGTCCCCTCACCGTCAAGCGCCCCGCGGATCGTGGTTCCCGAAAGCGCCGTCTTCCAGCGCGGCGGCCTCAGCGGGGTCTTCGTCGTCACGAAGGGTCAGGTCCGCCTGCGGTGGGTGGCCGTCGGCGCGACCGACGGCGGCATCACCGAGGTGCGGGCGGGCCTCGAGGCGGGCGAGCGCGTGGCCCTGGCGCCGGTGGGCCTGGTGGATGGGCAGCCGGTGACGGAAGGCCGGCCGGAGACCCGGTGATGCGCGTCGGCTTCGCCGGGCGGATCGCCCACGCCTTCCTCGACAGCAAGCTGACCCCCCTCCTCATCGCGGCTTCCCTCGGACTGGGGGCCCTGGCCCTGCTGGCGACGCCCCGCGAAGAGGAGCCACAGATCCGGGTCCCCATGGTGGACGTCACGGTCGCCTGGCCGGGAGCCGAGCCGGAGGAGATGGAGTCCCGGGTCGTGGAGCCCCTCGAGCGGGCCATGTGGGGCCTCTCGCAGGTCGAGCATGTCTACTCCACTGCCCGGCCCGGCCTCGCCCTGGTCACGGTGCGCTTCAGGGTGAACGAGTCGAACGAGGAAAGCCTGATCAAGGTGTACGAGCGGATGTCCGCCGTGAGCGGCGGCCTGCCGGCCGGCGCCCTTCCTCCCGCGGTCGAGCTCCACTCCATTGACGACGTGCCGTTCCTGGCCCTGACCCTCTGGAGCGAGAGCTCCTCCAGCGACGAGCTCCGGCCGGTGGCCGCGGAGCTGGCCCGGGAGCTCTCGGAGATCCCGGAGACGAGCAAGGCCTACCTCATCGGCGGCCAGCCGCGCGCCGTGACGGTAGAGCCCGATCCCGACCGGATGGCGGCGGCTGGCGTGAGCTGGGTCGCGCTTTCGGGGGCGCTGCGGTCGGCGGCTGCCCGGCTGGACGCGGGCACCGCCGTCCGCGACAACCGGGAGACCCGGGTGGAGGCGGGACCGCTCTTCGAGAGCGCGCAGGACGTGGCGCGCGTGGTGGTGGGCGTCCGCGCGGACCGGCCCGTCTATGCGGCCGACGTGGCCCGCGTCAAGGACGGCCCCGCAGAGACGGCCGACGCGGTCTTCTTCGTTGTGGGGCAGGCCGGGACCACGGCCGAGCGTCCCGCCGGCGGCGAGTTCCCGGCCGTGACCATCGCCCTGGCCAAGAGACCCGGCGCCAACGCCACCCTCCTCGCCGAAGCCGCCCTCCGGAAGGTCGATGAGCTTCGGCCCCGGCTGCTGCCGGCCAGCGTCCACGTCGAGGTGACGCGCAACTACGGCGAGACGGCGGCGGACAAGTCGGCCGAGCTGGTCCAGCACCTGCTGATCGCAACGCTCTCTGTGGTGGCCCTCATCTCCCTGGCCATGGGCTGGCGCTCGGGGCTGGTGGTCGGGGTCGCCGTCCCCGTGACCCTCGCCCTCACGCTCTTCATCTACTTCCTGGCCGGGTACACCTTGAACCGGGTCACGCTCTTCGCCCTCATCTTCTCCATCGGCATCCTCGTGGACGACGCCA
This sequence comes from Acidobacteriota bacterium, assembly GCA_036741815.1. Classification (GTDB taxonomy): domain Bacteria; phylum Acidobacteriota; class Vicinamibacteria; order Fen-336; family Fen-336; genus DAINRN01. Next base: position 11,983 of record DAINRN010000027.1, on the reverse strand, counting down.
TCGTCGTGGTCGAGAACATCGAGAGGCACCATCGCGAGAAGCCCGGGGAGCCGTTCCTGCGGGTGGCAACCCAGGCCGTGGACGAGGTCGGCAACCCCACCATCCTGGCGACGTTCACCGTCATCGCCGCGATCCTTCCCATGGCCTTCGTGCGGGGCTTGATGGGGCCGTACATGCGCCCCATCCCGACCGGCGCCTCGGCGGCCATGCTCTTCTCGCTGGCCGTGGCGTTCATGGTTTCGCCCTGGGCGGCCTACCGCATCTTCAGGCACCAGAGGGCCACCAGCGCCGAAGGCGCGCGCCAGAGCTGGCAGACCCGCGTCTATCGCCGGGCCATGGGGGCGCTGATCACCCGGCCGTCCGTCCGGTGGGCCTTCTTCGCGGGCATCCTGGTCGTCCTGGCCGGCTCCCTGGCCATGGTCGGCTTCGGCCTTGTGAAGGTGAAGATGCTGCCTTTCGACAACAAGGGCGAGTTCCAGGTGCTGGTCGACCACGACGCGGGGACGCCGCTGGAGGTCACGCTGGAGACGGCGCGACGGATGGGCCGGGCGCTCGCGGCCGAGCCCGAGGTGTCCGACCTCCAGATCTACGCGGGCAACGCCGCGCCCTACAACTTCAACGGCCTGGTGCGCCACTACTTCCTGCGCCGCTCGCCGAGCGGAGCCGATCTCCAGGTGAACCTGGTCGGCAAGCACGAGCGGCGCCTCCAGTCCCACGACCTGGCCAAGAAGGTCCGGCCCGCCCTCGTGGAGATCGCGAGGAGCCGGGGCGCCCGGGTCAAGGTGGTCGAGATCCCCCCCGGCCCTCCCGTGCTCGACACGCTGGTGGCGGAGGTCTACGGACCCTCGGCGGGAGTCCGTGAGGACCTCGCCCGGACCCTGCACGGCCTGTTCGAGACGACCCCGGGCGTGGTGGACGTGGACACCTCGACCGAGGCCCCTCGCGAGAGGCTGGCCGTCCGCCTGGATCGGGAGAAGGCGGGCTTGAAGGGCGTACCCGCCGCGGCCGCCGTCGAGACGCTGGCCGGACCCGGTGCAGGCCGCGACGTGGGCCGCCTGGACGTCCCCGCATCCCGGGAGCCGGTTCCCGTCCGGTTACGCCTCTCCGCCGCCGACCGGGGCGACCTGCAACGCCGGCTCTCGCTGCGCGTCGACGCCCCGGGCGGGGCGGTGGCCCTGGGTGATGTCTCCCGCGCCGAGCGCACGGCGGAGCCCCAACCGATCCTGCACAAGGACCTGAAGCCGGTCGTCTACGTGTTCGGCGACCTCGCCGGTGAGCGGGAGAGCCCCGTGTACGCCCTGGCCGCGCTGAACAAGAAGATCGACGCGCTGCCGGCCGTGGGCGGGGCGGGGGTCGAACGCTACGCGGTGGAGGCCCCCAGCACGAGCGACCGCCCCGCCCTGAAGTGGGACGGCGAATGGCAGATCACCTACGAGGTATTCCGCGACCTGGGGATCGCCTTCGCGATCGTCCTGGTCCTGATCGCCATCCTGGTGATCGGCTGGTTCAAGTCGTTCTCTGTGCCCCTCGCCATCCTGCTGCCGATCCCGCTGTCCCTGATCGGCATCCTGCCCGGACACTGGGCCTTCGGGGCTTTCTTCACCGCCACCTCCATGATCGGCTTCATCGCGGGCGCGGGGATCATCGTGCGGAACTCGATCATCCTGGTCGACTTCATCGAGCTGAAGCTGCGGCAGGGCATGCCCCTGGCGGAGGCGGTGGTGGAGGCGGGGGCCGTCCGCTTCCGGCCGATGCTGCTCACCGCCGCCGCCGTCGTGGTGGGCTCTCTCGTCATCCTCTTCGACCCGATCTTCCAGGGATTGGCCCTGAGCTTGATGATGGGCGAGGTGGCGGCGACGTTCCTCTCCCGGATGGCGGTGCCCGTCGTCTATTACCTGATCGCGCGCCGCGGCCGCGCGGAATCGCTGCGCCAGGAGGGTCTGGCCCCCGCCGTCGCCGCATAGGAAAAGGAGGACGTGCCATGACCGTCGAGCGCGCAGTGCGGGCCCTCGCGGGGCTCTTCGTGCTGGGATCCGTGGCCCTGGGCTATTGGGTCCACCCGGGCTTCTTCGTCTTCACGGCCTTCGTGGGCGCGAACCTGCTCCAGTCCGGCTTCACGAACTCCTGCCCGGCCATGACCGTGTTCCGGCGGCTGGGCCTGCCCGAGGCCGGCTGTGCGGTCCGGCGGTGAAGGCCGTCGGGCCCGCTCAGGCGTGGCGCTCGGCCAGGACCGCGCGGATGCCCTCCCGGATGGACCGCTGGAGAGTTTCCGGCACGGCGGGAGCGGGCGTGGATCCACACAGCCTGAGCGTCTGCCGGAGGGACTCGCAAGCGGCGTGGCACCGTGGGCAGGCCGAGACGTGCCTCTCCATCTCGACACAGGCGGCGGGGCCGATGTCTCCCTCGAGGTGCCGAGAGAGGACATCCACCACGTCCGGGCAGACGTCCGGCCCGGTGCCCGGCTGGCGTGGGCCGGGCGCCAGCAGCGGAGCCAGCCGGTCCCGCACGGTGGCGCGCGCCCTGTGCAGCCGGCTCTTCACCGCGGGGACGCTCAGACCGGTGACCTGGGCCACCTCGGCGGCGGGAAGGCCCTCGACGTCCCGCAGCAGCAACACTTCCCGGTGCCCGGGATCGAGGGAGGCGATGGCCGCTTCCAGGGCGGCACCCACCTCCCGATCCGCGAGGCTCCTTTCCGGATCGGGTGCCAGGTCGGGGGCGGCGAGCGCCCCCGAGCTCTCGGAGTCCAGCGAGACGACCTCCGGCGCCAGGACGCCGCGCCGCCGCCTCTTGATGCAGAAGCTGCGCGCGATCGTGTAGAGCCAGGTCGAGAGGGAGGAGGCGCCCCGGAATCCGCGCAGGGTGCGCGCCGCGGCGAAGAGCGTCTCCTGCAGGATCTCTTGCGCGTCCTCGGGGTCCCGGCACATCTTCATGCCGAACCGGATGATCTGCGGCTGGTATCGCTTCAGCAGGTCATCCAGGGCAGCCGCGTCGCCGCCCTGCGCCGCCTGAAGGAGGGCGTCGTCTTCGGCTTCGGCCACGAAGCCGATTATCGCACCCGGGTGGCGGCTCATGGCGCTCCCCGAGGCAAAGCCCTTGGCCGTTGTGCCGTAGGATGGCCGCATGGGGTGGATGTATACGCCACTGGGTGGAGCCTTCGTCTCGCTGATGCTGGGCCTCCTCGTGGGCCTCGAGCGCGAGCGGGCCAAGAAGGCGCAGCCGCTTTTCGCCGGCATCCGGACGCTTCCCATGATCTCCCTGTGCGGGTTCTTCGCGGCCAGCGCGGCGGAGAAGGGCATGCCGCTGGCGCTGCCCGCCCTCCTCCTGGCGGTGGGCGCGTTCGGACTGGTCTCGTATCTGCGCGCCACGGAGGCGGACGCGGGGATCACCAGCGAGGTGGCCGCGCTGGTCGCGGCCCTGCTGGGTGCCGTCGTGGCCTGGGGCCAGGTGCCGGTAGCGGCCTCGATGGCGGTGGTGGTCACGCTCCTGTTGACGCTCAAGGCGCCGTTGCACCGGCTGGCGGGGCGGGTCACCGAGGAGGAGGTTCTGGCCATCGTGAAGTTCGGGATCGTGGCGGTCGTGGTGCTTCCCCTGCTTCCGGACACGCCCATGGGCCCCTACGGCGCGATCGTGCCCCGCAAGGTCGGCCTGATGGTGGTCATCCTCTCGGGCGTCAGCCTGGTCGGCTACCTGCTCGTCCGGATCCTGGGCGGCAGGGCGGGCTGGTCGCTGGCCGGCGCGATGGGCGGGCTCGTCAGCTCCACCGCCACCACGCTCTCGTTCTCCGCCAAGGCGCGCGACGCGCGCGAGCAGGTGCCGGCGCTGGCCGTGGGCGTGATCCTGGCCTCCACGGTGCTGTACGCGCGCGGGGCGGTCGTGCTGGGGCTCATGGACCGGCAGCTCGCCCTGTACGTGGCGCCGCGCCTGGGGATCCTGCTCGCGGTGGGCCTGGCCTTCGCGGCGGCACAGTTCCGGCGGAGCCAGCGGCGCCCTGCCGAGGCGATGGAGCTGGGCAACCCGGTCGAGCTGGGCCGGGCGGTCCTGCTGGGGGTCCTGTTCGCCGGTGTGATCGTGCTGGCGCGGGTGGCCCAGCACAAGCTGGGCACGGCCGGCCTTTGGGCGGTCGGGCTCGTCGGGGGCCTGGTGGACGTCGATTCCGTCGCGGTGGCGGCGGCGAGGTTGAGGCAGCAGAACCTGGCTTCCCTCGACGTCGCGGGGGGGGCCTATCTGCTGGCCACGCTCTCCAACCTCGTCTTCAAGGGCGCCGCGGTCGTCCTCACCGCCGGGGGCGAGATGGCGCGCCGCGTCCTGCCCTGCTTCGTCGTCCTCGCCCTGGTCACCGTCGCCGCCCTGTTCGTGGGCTGAATCGTCGGCCCGGCGGCAGGGCAGGCCTACGGCTCGACGGCGTAGTTGAAGAGCAGCGCGGCCTTGGCCACGGCCGCGTCCAAGGCGGGGTCCGCGAGCGCACGGTGGAACAGGGGCCGCGCCGGCAGCGCGTCCTGCGCGCGCTCGTAGAGCGCCACCGCAGGCTGGTTGCCGTCCATGGACGACGGGTAGCACAGGCCTTCGACCTCTGGGTAGTCCGCGTAGATGCGCGCCGACCAGGCCCTCGCCCGGTCGCGCCGGCCCGAGCTCAGGGCCATGGACGCTCCCGCCCGCGTCGGCCACGTACCCCTGAGATCGAGAAGCGCTACGGATCGGGCCAGCTCGAGCCCCGCGAGGCACGGGCCGCCCCGGTGACGCTCGATCGTCCGGGTCTCCTGGAACATCTCGGCGAAGCACGTGTAGACCCGCAGCGCCGCATAAACGATCCCGCGTGATTGCTCGCGCGCCGGGAGGGAGTGGTGGTCGAAGCGCATGGTGGGGACCGGCCCGAAATGGCGGTACCGGTTCCAGGCGGCGGGATGGGCACCGCCGCGGTGGTAGATCCGCCAGAGGACAGTGCCGCGGGCAAGGGACTTGATGCGCGGCGTCAGCCGTGCGGCCAGCGCGCCGCGGGGCGGCGGCGCCGGCAGCTTGGCCACTAGAGCGCCGCGGCGAGCTGGGCGGCGGGCCCCGGCGGGTTGCCCGCGAGGAGCCACTGGAGAGGCGTGAGCGGCCGCTCCTCGTCGTCGCGCGTGCAGAGGTCCGGGTTGGGGCTGGCAAACCAGCGGGCCACGGCCACGGCGCCGATGTCCGGCGGCAGTCGGCGCACGACGGCGTCCAGCCCGGGCACCTCGCCCTCCGGCCGGAACTGGAACGCCGGGAGGATCCAGGCCCTCCCGTCCTTGATGCCGTAGAGCGAGCCCTCCGCCAGACGCTGCCGGACGCGGCTGGCGTTCACGCCCAGCCGGTCCGCCGCCTCCTCCGCGCTGAGGCTGGTGGCGCGGAGGTGCTCGTACTCCGCTGCGGTGCGGCCCTGGACGACCCGCATCTCGTCGTCCGATATGGCGGACACGCCGCCCCGCGCCAGGGCCGCCTCTTCGGCCGCCGTGAGCGTGGACTGGCCTCCGCCGGAGGGCTCGAGGAAGCGGAGCTTCAAGCGGCCCCCCGCCACGTCCACGAGCGCCACGCCGCCGCCCGCCAGCCCGTGGTGCCTGCGCAGGGCGGCGGGGAGCGGCACCTCCACCTGCCGGGACACGGAGGCCCGAGGGGACCGCCTCCGCACGCGAGCGTGCCGGCGCGATGTCCCGCCGCGGGGCCGGGAGGGAGTCTTCATGCCGACCATCTTAACGCATACTAACGACGTTAGCAAGCGCTAATGACTGGGAAGGAGGATGCAAGGCGGAAGGAGGACGCAAGGCATGAAGGGGGACCGAGAGCCGGTGGGGACGCTGCCGTCGCGGAAATGCTAGGACTGGCGCTCGTTGGGACCCCGAACCTCAAGCATCACCTCAAGCAACTTGTCGGGACAAGTTGCTTACATAAGTCCGGGCACCGACGCACATGGCCACTCAGGGCCGAAGGCCAGCCCAGAATGGTACATGACCGAGTCCCGGTCCCGACGGCATCGCGCCGCGCCGATGGCCGGGCTGTGCGCGGCCGCCCTCCTCGCCTGCCCCGTCCCCGCGCGGGCCGAAGTCCATACCTTCTCCCTCGCCGTGAAGGGGACATACGACGCGGGCACCGTGTTCGTGACCGACCTGGCCACCGGGCTCGGCGCCGGCGCCGCCGTGCGGCTCACCTTCGGAGGAGAGGAGGCGCGCTGGGAGCTCGCAGTGGATGCCGACTTCGCGGGCGTCACGGGAGAAGGGGACGGCGATCCGATCCTCCAGCTCGCGGCGTCGGTCGCGCGGCGGGGTTCCTTCGGGGACAGCGCCGGCTCGCGACCCTACTGGTTCGCGGGCGCGGGAGCGGGCGTGCTCGGCATCGCGGGCGGGCGGGCCGCCCTGCCGTTACGCGCGGGGCTCGGCGTCTCGGTGGGCGGCGACACGGGCGTGGACCTCGCCATCTTCAACCGTTTCACCGTGCCCTTCGGCAGCGGCGACCCGGCAGTGGACTTCATCAACTCCGTCGGATTGGAGCTGGCGCTGCGCTTCGGTCGATAGGGCCGCTCTTCCGCCGCCCTTCTACTTGCACTGGATGTACCCGAGCGCGCACAGGTTCTCGCGCTGCTCGGGCGTGAGTGCCGCTTGCTCCGCCGCGCCGCCCCGGCGGCCCAGGCCCAGGATCCACTGGTGAAGGGCCTGGCGGAAGTACGCGGCCCGCAGCGGGTCCGCGCGCGACAGGTCGCGCGCCTCGCCCGGGTCGGCCGCGACGTCGAAGAGCTGTTCCTCGCCCGTGCGGGTGTCGTAGAGGAGCTTGAAGCGCTCGTCGCGCAGCGCGTAGCGCGGCCGGTCCCACACCGTGCGGGCCAGGATCGCCGCCTTGCCCGGCGCGCCGTCGATGACCGGCAGCAGGCTCCGGCCCTGGAACTGCTTGTCCGACCCGCCCTGCCCGAGGAGCCCGAACACATCGGCGATCGTGGGTGCCATGTCCAGGAGGTCCACCAGGCCCGCGACCCTCTTCCCCGCCGGGCCCTTCCCCGCGGGGAAGCGCACGACGAGCGGGATGTGGATGCTCTCCTCGTAGAGCTGCACGTTGTGGCCGATCCAGCCGTGCTCTCCCAGGCCCTCGCCATGGTCCGCCATGACGATGACGACCGTGCGGTCGAGCAGGCCTTCCGCCTCGAGGGCGCGGCGCAGGGCGCCGATCTCCTGGTCGGCGAAGGCGACGTTGCCGTCATACAGGCGGACCAGATGATCGCGCTCCTCCGGCGTCAGCGGCCGCCGCCCCTGGTTGGCCTCCGTGAGCCAGCTCATCTCGCGCCGCACCGCCTTGGGGATGGGGCCGTCCGGCCCGAAGCGGGTGTCGAAGGGCGGGTCGGGGTCGTAGGGGAAGTGCGGCTCGCGGAAATGGAGGTAGGCGAAGAAGCGGCGGTCCTTGTTGGCGTGCAGCCAGTCGGGCAGCGTGTGGCGGAACGCGTCCGCTCCGCTGCCGTACTTCAGGAACAGCTCGTGGAACTCGGCGAAGCCGCGGTCGAAGCCGCCCACCCTTCCCGCCACCGCGTTGGCCACGAAGCCCGCGGTCTGGATGCCGCGCGGGGTGAGGATCTCGGCGAGGGTCAGCCGGTTACTGGGCAGTCTCGAGGAGAACGAGACCTCGCCGTGGTGCCGGTCGGGGTACTCCGACGTCCAGACCGACGACATCGCGGCCAGGGTATAGACGGCCGGGGTGAAGGCCCGCTCGAAGACGACGCCCTCGCGGGCGAGGCGGTCGATCTCGGGCGAGGTGGGACGGCCGTATCCGTAGCAGCCCAGCTCGCGCGCGCGGGCCGCGTCGAGGACGAGGAGGATGACGTTGGATCCGGCCAGGGCCTGGCGCAGGGAGGCCCCGCGCCCGGACGGATCCGCAGACGGGGCTGCGAGCGAGAGCGTGTCCAGGCCGCCTCGGCCGAGGATGCGCGGCGCGGTCCAGGTGCCCCAGGTGTAGCGGGCTCCCGGAGCGCCACCGATGTGAAGGCCGATGCGCACGACGTCGCCCGCGCCGCCGGGCAGCGCGACCGTCTCTTCGGCGGGCTTGCTGTCGCCGGGGCCGACGACGCGGCTCCACAGCTCGCGCTCCTCGCCGGGACGGGCCTCGATCGTGACCCGGAACGACGCGGTTGCCGCCGCCGCGCGGGCCGCGGGATGCAGCGCCGGCGTGAAGCGCAGCTCCGCCGCCGTGGGCAGGCGCACCGCGTAGCGCACGACGCTGGGACCGATCTGGACGAGGGAAGGAAGGCCGGCGGCCTCGGTCACGGCGAAGGGATCCGGGGCGTCGCGCGCGAGCAGGTCGTCGAGCCCCGCGTCGTCCTCGCGTCCCACGGTCAGGCTGTAGAACGCGGCCGCCAGCCGGCGGAGGTCCGTGGACGATGGATCGCTGTCGGCGGGCGCCGCCGCCGCGGCGAAGACGAAGCGCAGGCGGTTCTCGCCCGCGCGCTGAGGGCCCGCGGGCAGGGAGAGCCGGTATCGGTGCCGCAGGTCGTTCAGGGCGAAGGCGCCGACGGGCGCGCCGTTGAGGCTCACCGTCACCGACTGTCCCTTCACGCCGCGATACGGGGCCACGTCCAGGACCGCGGCCCGCGCCGCCGGCTGCGGCCACGTCAAGGACAGCTCCGCCTCGTCCCGGGCCCAGACGAACCCCTCGCCGGCCTCGCGGTAGAAGCCTTCGGCCTCGTGCGGCTCCGCGGCCGGGGTCCCGAACAGCACGACGTCGCGCGCCGACCACCGCTCGGCCACCGGCAGCCGCCGGGCGAGGTCGTAGGCGACCTCCTTGGGGGACGACGGGCAGCCGAGGCTGGCGAGGCCGAGGGCGGCGGCCAGCGGCGCCCACCGACCCGGCCCTCCCGCCGCGCGCCGCAGCTGCGTTACTTGATCCTCGTGCCGGGCGGGACCTCGCCGTCGAACGTGCAGAGGACCGCCTTCCCGTCGAGCGAGGCCGCGAGCACCATGCCGTTGCTCTCCACGCCCATGAGCTTGGCCGGCTTCAGGTTCGCGACCACGGCCACCGTCTTTCCCACCAGCGACTCCGGGGCGTAGGCGTCGGCGATGCCCGCCACCACCTGGCGCACCTCGCTGCCCAGGTCCACCTGGAGCTTGACGAGCTTCTTGGATCCCGCCACCTTCTCCGCCGACTGCACCCGGCCGGCCCGCAGCTCGACCCGCGCGAAGTCCGCGATGTCGATCTTGTCGGCCGTGGGCGGCGGCGCGGCCTGCGTCGTCTCGACGGGCTGAGGAGCTTGCGGCGGCTTGTCGTCGGACACGGTCCTCTCCTTTTCGATGCGCGGGAAGAGCGGCTCCAGGGCGCCGAGCGGGGCGCCCGGCGGCAGTCGTCCCCACGAAAGGTCCTCGCGTTCCGGATCGCGCCCCGTCAAACCGAGCATCCGGAAGATGCGGCCGGCGGCTCGGGGCATGACCGGAAAGACCAGCACCGCCACCAGCCGCACGGCCTCGAGGAGACGGTAGAGGAAGGCGTCGAGCTCGCCGCGGCGGCCCGGATCCTTCGCCATCTCCCACGGTGAGCGCACGACGATCGCCTGGTTGAGCTGGCTCACCCAGGTCCATATCTCACTCAAGGCCCCGGCGAATTCGAGCGACTCGTAACGATCGAGCACGGCCTTGATCCGGTCCTCCAGGGTGGCCGGGATCTGGAGACCTTCCTCGAAACCGAACGGCGCTTCACGCGGTGCTGCGGGTCTGGCGGGTACATTCCCGCCGCAGTACCGCGTGAGCATGGTGAGCGCCCGCGAGACCAGGTTCCCCAGGTCGTTGGCCAGGTCGCTGTTGTAGCGGCCCACGAAGGCCTGGTCCGTGAAGTCCCAGTCCTGTCCGTAGCTGCCCTCGCGCAGGAGGAAGTAGCGGACGGGGTCGGGCCCGTGGCGCGCGACCAGGGCCTGCGGGTCGATGACGTTGCCCGTGGTCTTGGAGAGCTTCTTGCCCTCCTTCGTGATCCATCCCTGGACGAACTCGCGGTTGGGCGGCCTCACCCCCGCGGCCTCGAGCAGCGCGGGCCAGTAGAGGCAGTGGAAGCGGAGGATGTCCTTGCCGATGAGGTGGCACCTCTCCGCGGAGTCGGCGTCCCAGTACTTCCTGTAGAGCGGGCCGTCTCCCGCGTAATCCAGGGCCGTGATGTAGTTCGACAGCGCGTCCACCCAGACGTAGAGGACGTGGTCCGGCCGCTGCGGCACCGGGATGCCCCACTTCACGCGGGCCCGGCTCACGCTGAAGTCCTTCAGGCCGGAGTCGATGATCCCCAGCACCTCGTTGCGCCGCGAGTCGGGATCGATGCACAGGCGGCCGGCGACGATCGCGTCGCGGAGCCACCCTTCATAGGCGGAGAGCCGGAAGAAGTAGTTCTCCTCCTCCGTCCACTCGCAGGCCCGCTCGTGGATCGGGCAGAGGTTGTCCGGCTGCTTCAGCTCGTCCTCGTCCTTGAACTCCTCGCAGCGCGGGCAGTACCAGCCGGTGTAGGTCCCGGTGTAGATCGCGTCGCGGCCGTCCGGGCACTTCGCCTTGACCAGCCGGTCCCACAGCTTCAGGACGCCACGGACGTGCAGGTCGTCCGTCGTGCGGATGAAGCGGTCGTGGCGGATGTCGAGCTTTATCCATAGCTCGCGGAACACCGCCGCGATCTGGTCGCAGTACTGCTGCAACGGCACGCCCTTCTCCCGCGCGATCCGCTCGATGTTCTGTCCGTGCTCGTCGGTGCCGGTGAGCAGGAAGGCGTCGTCTCCCCGCAACCGCCGCGACCGCGTCAGGGCGTCCGCGGCGATCGTGGTGTAGGCATGGCCCACGTGGGGCACGTCGTTCACGTAGTAGATCGGTGTCGTGAGGAGGTACGTGCGCGGCGCGCTCACCGGCCCGGCTCCTCCGCCACGCGGTAGGCGGCCAGGGCCGCGGCCCAGACCTCCTTGACCGCCACGCCGCGCTCCTCCGCGACGCGCCGGCAGTCCTCGAACTCGGGCTGGGCGTTGTAGACGCGGCCGGCGCGCCTCCCCCTCTTGACGGCCACCGGCCCGTAAGGCGTCTCCACGGTGACGCGGTCGCGCTCCAGCACCGTGCGGTCCCATTCCTGCCGGCGCACGCCGAGGGTCGTGGTCTCGGTGAAGAAGATCTCCTCCAGGGCCTCGCGCCGAGCGGGATCGCAGAGGGCCGTGACCAGGAGCCCCGGCCGGCCCTTCTTCATCTGGATCGGCGTGTAGAAGACGTCCAGCGCGCCCGAGGCCAGGAGCCGGTCCATCAAGGGCCCGTAGAGCTGGGCCGACATGTCGTCGATCTCCGTCTCCAGGACCAGCACGCGCTCCGTCGCGCCCACCGCCTCCTCCCCCACCATGAGGCGCAGGACGTTGGGCCGGCCCGGGGTATCGCGGCTGCCGGCGCCGTGGCCGACTCCGTCGAGGCGCAACACGGGCAGCGGCCCGTACGAGGAGGCGTACGCGGTCACCAGCAGGGCGCCCGTGGGCGTCAGCAGCTCACCTTCGCCGGCTCCGTAAACCGGGACCCCCTGCAGGAGCCGCGCGGTGGCGGGAGGCGGGACGGGGAACGTCCCGTGCGACATCGTGACCGAGCCCGTGCCCGCGTTTAGGGACGAGGCGGCGAAGCGGTCCGCGCGCAGCCAGGCCAGGCCGCACACCGCGCCCACGATGTCCACGATCGAGTCCACCGCTCCCACCTCGTGGAAGTGGACCGCCTCCGGCGACGTGCCGTGCACCGCCGCCTCGGCCTCGGCGAGCCGCCGGAAGAGGGCCGCGGCGCGGTCCTTCACCGGGGCGTCGAGCGAGCTGCGCTCGATGAGGTCCAGGATGTCGCGCAGGCCGCGGTGGTGGTGATGGTCCGAGTGGCCGTGATGAGGGTGGTCGTGCCCCCCGTCCTCGATCAGGACGTCCACCTTCGTCGCGCGCAGGCCCGACCGGTCCACCGGGCGCGCCTCCAGCCGGTAACCTTGCAGAGGGAGCTTGGCCAGCTCCTGGCGCGGGACCTCAACGGGC
>DAINRN010000026.1:12326-14062 GCA_036741815.1 Acidobacteriota bacterium | reverse complement strand
CACGCCTTCCGCAAGGGGGCGGGTCCACGCGCGCGCGTCCTCGTCCTGGACAACCACGACGACTTCGGCGGCCACGCGCGCCGCAACGAGTTCACCGCGAACGGTCGGACTCTGCTCGGCTACGGGGGAAGCTTCTCCATCGAGAGCCCCGCGCCCTACAGCCGCGGCGCGCAGGCCCTCGTCAAGGAGCTGGGCGTGGACGTGACGCGCTGGTCCTCCGTGTTCGACGCCAAGCTGTACTCCTCGCGGGGCCTGCGGGCCGGGATCTTCTTCGACAAGGAGACCTTCGGCGCGGACCGCCTGCTGCAGGCGCCCACGTCGCCGGGGGACAGCGAGGGCGCGGAGGACGAGGCCGGCGAGAAGGACGAATGGCCGGATTTCCTGGCCGCGTCTCCCCTGTCGGAAGCGGCTCGCCGCGGCCTCCTGCGGCTGATGCGGGAACGCGTCGATTACCTCCCGGGGCTCGACGAGGCCGCCAAGAGGGCCCGCCTGGCGCGGATGAGCTACGCGGACTTCCTGACCGGTCCGGCGGGTCTTCCGCGTGAGGTCGTGGCCTTCTTCCAGTGCCGTCCGCATCCGCTCTACGGCGTCGGCATCGACGCGGTGCCTGCGCAGGACGCGTGGGGCCTCGGCCTGCCCGGGTTCGACGGGATGGGCCTCAGCGATCGTCCCGGCCCGGGCATGAACTACGACTCCATCCGGCACAAGGAGGCCGACGACTACTTCTTCCACTTCCCGGACGGCAACGCCACGCTGGCCCGGCTGCTGGTGCGGACGCTGGTCCCCGCCGCCGTCCCGGGCAACACCGCCGAGGACGTCGTCACGTCGCGCGCGGACTATTCCCGTCTCGACGAGGCGGCCTCGCCTGCGCGCATCCGGCTGCGGAGCACGGTCGTGCGCGTGGCCCACCGCGGTCCCGGCGCCGGCCACGGCGAGGTCGAGGTCACCTACTCGCGGGGCGGGAAGCTGGAGACGGTCAGCGCACGGCGCGTGATCCTCGCCTGCTGGCACACGGTGATCCCGTACATCTGCCCCGAGCTGCCCGCGGCGCAGAAGGAGGCCCTGGCCTTCGCGGTGAAGGTGCCGATCGTGTACACGAACGTGCTGCTCAAGGACTGGCGCGCCTTCCAGCGGCTGGGCGTGCACCGCGTCCACGCGCCGGGCGGCTTCCACTCCTCATTCAACCTCGACCTGCCCGTGAGCGTGGGCTCGTACCGCTTCGCCAGCGGCCCGGAGGACCCGATCGTCCTGCACATGGTGCGGACGCCCTGCCTGCCCGGGCGGCCCGCCCGCGAGCAGCACCGCGCGGGACGCATCGAGCTGCTGGCCACCGACTTCGCCACCTTCGAGCGGAACATCCGCGGCCAGCTCGCGCGCACCCTGGCCGGTGGGTCGTTCGACCCGGCGCGCGACATCCGCGCCATCACCGTGAACCGGTGGCCGCACGGGTACGCCTACCAGTACAACTCGCTCTTCGACCGCTTCTGGCTGGAGGGCGGACCCACGCCCTGCCAGGCGGCGCGCCGGCGCTTCGGCAGCATCTCCTTCGCCAACGCCGACGCGGGCGCCTACTCGTACGCGGATGCCGCCATCGACCACGGGCTGCGCGCCGCGGGTGAGGCCCTCTCCTGACCGCGGGCGGCGGCTTCGCCCGCGTCCTCGGGCGCGTCGACCTCCTCCTCTTCACGGTCTCCGCGATCCTCACCATCGACACCCTGGCCAGCGCGGCCAGCCTG
>DAINRN010000026.1:0-12316 GCA_036741815.1 Acidobacteriota bacterium | reverse complement strand
ACGGCATCTCGATTGCGGTCGATAGCAAGCCTGGTTCCGGCTCCCGATTCAGTTTCGAGCTGCCCGTTCACCTCTCGCGCGTCTCGAATACCGCATCGGTCTAAGTGACTAGTCGTACGGCCAGCCTCGGCGTGAGCTGGTTCACGTGGTGGGGGATCACGCTCGTGCTCTTCATCCTTCCCTACGGGCTGATCACCGCCGAGCTGGGCGCCGCGTGGCCGGGGGAGGGCGGCCTCTACGTCTGGGTGCGGGAGGGACTGGGGCCGCGGTGGGGCAGCCTGGCCGCCTGGTTCTACTGGATCAACAACGCGTACTGGGTGCCATCGGTGTACATGGTCTTCGCCGGCACCTTCCACACGATCTTCCTGCGCTCGCGGCTCCCGCCCGACCTGCAGGAGGGGGCGCCCGCGGTCTGGCTGCAGGCCGCGATCGCGCTCGTGGCCACGTGGTTCACCGTGGTGGTGGGCGTGGTGCGCCTGCAGGTCTCCAAGTGGGTGCCGAACCTGGGCGCGGTCGTGAAGGCCGCGATCTTCGTGGCCCTGGGAGTGCTCGGCTACGCCGCGATCTTCTCCGGGCGGCCGCCGGCGAACGACTTCTCCGCGGCCCAGTTCATCCCGCGGTGGAGCGAGTCGCTGGCCTACCTGCCCGTGCTCTTCTACAACGCGCTCGGCTTCGAGCTCATGAGCGGCGCCGGGGAGGAGATGCGCGATCCCCAGCGCGACATCCCGCGGGTGACGCTCCTCGCCGGCCTGGTGATCTCGGTCCTCTACACGCTCGGGGTCGGCGGCATCCTCGTCACCGTGCCCCTGGCCGACCTCAGCCTGTTGACGGGCACCTGGGACGCGCTCGTGGCCCTGGGCCGGCCGTGGGGCGCCGCGGGCGACACCATCGCGTTCGTCCTCGGCGTGGGTTTCCTCTACGCCTGCATCGCGAACATCGTGACCTGGAGCCTGGGCGTCAACCGCGTGGCCGCCACGGCCGCCGCGGAGGGAGCCATGCCCGCGCTCCTGGGCCGGCTGCACCCGCGCTTCAAGACGCCGCACGTGGCCTTCGTCGTGATGGGGGTGGTCAGCAGCGCGCTGCTCATCGGGAACGCGGCGCTGGCGGCCAGCGCCTCCAACGCGTTCTGGATGGTGTTCCGCCTGTCCGGCCTGATCTTCCTGTTCTCCTACCTGCTGCTGTTTCCCGCGTTCATCGCCCTGCGCCGGAAGCGGCCGGACCAGCCGCGTCCCTACCGCGTGCCCGGCGGGCCCGCGGTGGTGGCCGCCGCCGCTGTGGTGTGCTGGTTGTTCGTCGCCCTGGGATCGGTGCTCTTCTTCAAGCCCGCGCCGGGGGGCGACCACGCGCAGGCGGTGCGGGAGAGCTGGCTCCTCGGGCTCGAGACGCTGGCCACGGTGGCCATCGGCGTGGCGCTGCTGCCGCGACGGCGCAAGATTCCGGAACGGGTGGGAACGTAACGGTTATCCGCCCCGGGGCGGATACGAAACACGTAAGCATCGTTGGCGCCGCGAGGGTGATGCCCGGAGGGCGGATAAGAGCGGGGGCGCCGCGAGGGTGACGCCCGGAGCGCGGATGAGCTCAGGGCGCCGCGAGGGTGATGCCCGGAGGGCGGATAAGGCAGGAGGTTCCGCCCGGAGGGCACACCCGAGCGGCGCCTACGGTAGCTCAGGCGCGAAGCCGGCCTCTCGATGGACGACGCGGCCGTCCAGCAGCGTGAGCAGGACCCGCGCCGCCAGGATGGCCTCGGGCGGCGACGCCAACAGGTCCGGGGACAGCACGACGACGTCGGCGCGCTTGCCCGGCGTCAGCGAGCCCCGCTCGTTCTCCTCGAACGCGGCATAGGCGGGGTCCACGGTGTAGTGGCGCAGGGCGCTGTCGAGCGTCACCGCCTGCTCGGGCAGCCAGCCGCCCTCGGGCTTGCCCTCGCGGGTCTTGCGCGTGACCGCGCAGTAGAGCCCGCGGCGGACGTCGGAGGTCACCACCGGCCAGTCGCTGCCGAAGATGAGGCGCCCGCCCGCCCGCTCCATGTTGCCCCAGGCCCACCCGCGCGAGGCGCGGACCTTGCCTATGTTGCGTTGCCAGACGTCGGCGTTGTTCTGGTCGGGGTTGGCGTGCAACGGCTGCATGGCGGCGATGACCCCGAGCGCGCGGAAGCGCGGGTAGTCGGCGGGGTCGATGGTCTCGATGTGCTCGATGCGGCCCCGGCGGTCGCGCGGGCCGTTGGCGCGGGCCGCGGCCTCGTGCGCGTCGAGGGCCATGCGCACGCCGCGGTCCCCGATGGCGTGAAGCCACACCTGCAGGCCGGCGCGGTCCGCCTCCGTCACCGCCGCGTTCAGCGCCGCGGGATCCCAGTTTGGATGGCCGCGGCCGTTCGCGGGATCGCCCTCGTAGGGCTCGAGCAGGGCCGCCGTGCGCGCCTCGATCACGCCGTCGACGTAGCCCTTCACCGCCCCGAAGCGCAGGAGAGGCCCGCGGTAGCGCTCGGCCAGGCGCCGGGCCTCGGCGATCGCGGGCTGCACGGGGCCGCCGGGAGAGAGCTGGACCGATACGCGCGTGCGCACCGTGAGCAGGCCCTCGGCCAGGGCGCGCTCGAAGAGCGGCAGCTCGCGCGCGAGGTCCGCCGGGCTGTAGCCGGCGTCCTGCATGGCGGTGATGCCCTGGCTGTTGAGGAGCCGGAGGGCGCGCTTCAGGAGGTCGTACCGCTCGGCATCGCCCGGCATCGGCACGTGCGACTCCACCAGCCCGGTGGCCGCCTCCTTGAGCGCGCCCGTGGGCTCGCCCCGCGCGTCGCGCACGATCGCGCCGTTGGGCGGGTCGGGCGTGTCGCGCGTGATGCCGGCCGCGGCCAGGGCCCTGGAGTTGGCCCAGCCCGAGTAGCCGTCGTAGCACTCCATGTAGGCCGGGCGATCCGGGACGGCGGCGTCGAGCTGCTCGCGCGTCGGCATGCCGCCGGGGAACGCGCCGTACAGCCACCCGCGGCCCAGGACCCAGCCGCTCCCGGGCCGCTCCGCGGCGAAGCGGCGGATGCGCTCCTGGACGGCGGCCACGTCGCCGTCCTCGATCAGGTCCACGCGGTCCAGCGACAGGGCGCCGCCCATCAGGTGGATGTGGGAATCCTCGAAGCCGGGGGCCACGAGTTCGCCCTTGAGCGTCACCGTGCGGGTCTGCGGCCCGCGGTGCGCGAGCGCGCCCGCGTCGTCGCCCACATAGGTGATCCGCCCGCCCGCGATGGCCAGGGCGGTGGCGGGAGATCCCGCGGCGTCCCCGGTCCAGACGTGGCCGCCCACGATGACGAGGTCCGCGGGCGACGGCGGCGCGGCCGGCGCCTGGGAGGAGAGCGCGACGACTGCGGCGGCGGCGGCGAAGGCGGCCACGGCAAGACGTTTCGGCATGTCATGGGCCTCGCTCACTTGGAAGGCCGTTTCTTCGGCGGCCGCAGCAGCTCGGCCGCGTAGTGCATGGGGACGCCGAAGGCGTTGCCCCCGAACTTCTGCAGGACCGCGTACTCGACGGCGATGACCGCCCCCGCCTTGTTGAAGACGGGGCCGCCGCTGCCGCCCTCGGTCGTCGGCGCGTCGAAGACGATGTCGGTGCGCGTGACGTCTCCGATGTGCCCCTGCGTCGTGGAGGGGCGGATCAGGCCCTTCCGGCTCAGCGCCTCGGTCACGCGCTCCGGGTTGGTGCCCGCGCCGTCCAGGATCTGCTTCACGACGGAAGCGTCGGCCTTGGCCAGGATGGCCTCCAGGCCGGTGGGGTAGCCTACCAGCACAACGGGACGCCCGGGCACCGCCGCCGCGCGCGTGGCGTCGATGGGCAGCACGGGGATCTTGCGCTTCCGGACGTCCACGCGGAGGAGGGCCAGGTCGGCCTTCTCCGACAGCCGCTCGACCGAGAGCGCCAGGGGAGCCGTCTCGTGCGGGAAGAACGCGCGGAACGTCAGCATCCGCGGCTTGAATCCCTGGCCGATGAGGAGCGCGGCCTCGTCGTCCTTCCACCAAGGCTCTCCCACGTGCCGGTTCGTGAGGACGAGGCCGCCCTTGTCCGCGAGGAAGCCCGTCCCGAAATAGATCGTGGTGCGGACGCCGCCGCCGCCCGCGACGTCGAGGTCGAAGTCCCCGTCTTCTCCCTGGACCGCGCGGCCCGCGGTGTCGATCCGATACCGCAGCGGGCGGCCCGCCGAGTCGTAGAAGGCGTACGAGCCCTGGATCAGGCAGACGCCCGCGCCGTATTCACTGATGATCCGCTCCGCCGCGGCCCGCTCGGTCTCGAGGGCCTCGAGCCGCGCGCGGGTGGCGGTCAGCTCGGACCGGAGAGCCTCCACCTCGCCGCTCCTCGCCTCGGCCAGGCGCCCGGAAAGGTCCGCCTCGCGCCGCCGCGCGTCCTCGAGCCGTTGCTCCAGATCGCGCCGCTCCCTGCGGAAGCGGTGCCGCTCCTCCTCCACGCGGAGCTGGAAGGCGCGCCGCTCCTCCTCGGCCGTCCGCACGGTCGCGGCCAGCCGCGTCATCTCGCCTTTCAGGCGGCGCGACTCGCGGTAGGTCCAGACGAGCAGCGCCACGCTCACGACGAGGAGCGCGCCCAGCACGACGCGCAGCGCGCGGCTGGCCCGGACGCGGCCGAGCCGGGCCGGCCATCGCGGAGGGAGGGTGGTGCCCAGCCCTACCGTCTCTTGGCCCGGGCGGCGGCGGCCTTCTTGATGACGCCCGCGGCGGCGTTGGCGTCGGCGTCGGTGTCGAAGCCGATGACCGCGGAGTAACGCCGGCCCACGACGTGGGCCACGAGGAAGTTCATGCTGATGCCCGACTCCGCGATCGCGCGCGAGAAGGCGTGGCCCAGGCCGCCCCGGTTGTCGCCCTCCACGAGGACGGCGGGTATCGACGACGGGGCGAGGCCGGCGCGGCGCGCCGCGGTCTCGAGCTTCTTCGTGGCCACCGGGTAGACCTCCACCGCCGCCTTCGTCGAGGGACCGGGGTAGCGGTAGCCCATCACGACCCGCAGATCGGCCCCGCCTTCAGCCAGGGGCGCCAGCGCCTCGGCCAGGGCACCCGGCCTCTCCTCCATCTCCCGACGCCAGAGCGTGATCTTCTTCACTGTGAAGGCCATGACCGGCTCCTTTCCCGACCCCTTCTCACGGACTTGTACCGCCCCCGCCAGGACGAGTCAACGCCGCCGCGCCGCCCGCGAAGCGGGTGACGCCGGACGGGTCGTCCACGATCCAGAGCGCGCCCGTCTGGTCCACGCAGACTCCCTCGGGCCCTGCCATGGGCAGGGGAGCGGAGCGGGTCTCCGTCTTCCCGTCGGCGCGCAGGACCACCAGCCGCCGGTCGGCGATCAGCAGGAACCGGTCACGCGCCGCGTCGTAGGAGATCGCGGTCAGGTGGCGATACGGCTCCATGGCCCACCGGTCCACGACGGCGTCCTTGCCGACGGTGGCCGCCTGGAGCGGATCGAAAGCGGCGGCCACCACCATCGCCGGCGATCGCTGATGGGCCAGATAGAAGACGCCGCCGCCGGGCCGGCCGGCCTCGGGCCGGAAGGCCAGGCCCTCGAAGCCCTGCGCCTTGCGGCCCTCCGGCGCGCGGCCGAGCAGGCCCGCCGTGTCGAGGGTAATCCGCCGCGTCTCGCGATGGGCGGCGGGGTCGTACACGACCAGGCCCGGCGGGTTCTCGACGAGCAGGATCAGCATGCCGCTCGGAGGGTGGAAGGCCAGGTCCTCCAGGTTCCCGGGCACGGGATCGGCGCGGATCGTGCGGCCGTTCGCGTCCAGCTCACCGACCGTGCCCTCGTCGCCCACGACGAAGAGATGGTGTAGGCCGGGGTGCGGCGCGATCCCCGACGGCTCGCGGACGCCCTCGACCACGATGCGCTGGCCGCCCCCGTCGCCCGCGGCCGCTTCGGGCTGCTGCTTCTTCCTGTCTTTGTCCTTCGCAACGACGCTGGTGGCGAGCGAGAACGACGCGGCCACCGCGAGGAGGACGGACGTGGCCATCGACCGGTATCGGGGAAACATGACGCGCCTCCTCATTCGACGGTAGCACCGCCGCGGACGGTGACCGGTGCGGAGGGAAGAGAATCAGGCGGCGGAGGCGTGGGGCGCGGCGCCGGCGCGGACGGAGCGCACGGCCTCGGCGATCAGCACCAGGGCCAGGACGAGCAGCACGAGCGACACCGCGCCGTTCATCGTGGGCGTGGTCATGCGGGCGCCGGACTCGGCCACCAGCCGGGCCGCGGCCATCACCTGCGCCACGAGCGAAGTGAGGGTCACGACCATTACGAACACCATGGGCAGCCAGGCGAACGCGCTCCGCCGGCCGCTGCGCCGCAGCCAGACGGAGATCCCCAGCAGCGACAGCCCGGCCAGGAGCTGGTTCGAGGTCCCGAAGAGGACCCAGAAGAGCCGGTAGGCGCCCTCGCCCGCGGCCAGCAGGAAGACCAGCGGGACGAGCGCGGTCAGGACCGTGCCGAAGACGGCGCCCGCGCGCCCCGACCATCCGGTCAGCTCCTGGATGATGTAGCGGCCCAGGCGCGTGGAGACGTCGAGCGTGTCGAACACGAAGGTGGAGAAGGCCATCGCCCCGAAGGTGGTGGCGAAGAGCAGGTGCTTCTCCCCGATGATCACGGCCAGGAAGCGGCCCAGGCCCGCGCCGTAGATGGCGCCCGGCGCCTTGCCCGCCAGCTCGGCGTTGCTCGCGATCATCACCGTGGCCAGGGCGATCAGGGCCACGAAGGCCTCGAGCAGCATCCCGCCGTAGCCCACGGGCCGGCAGTGCGACTCGCGGGCGATCTGCTTCGACGTCGTGCCCGAGCAGACGAGCCCGTGGAAGCCCGAGCAGGCCCCGCAGGCGATGGTCACGAAGAGGAAGGGGAAGAGCGCGCCCGCCCCTCCCGGCGGGTTCCAGCTCTTGAAGGCCGCCTGCTCGATGGGGAAGCCGCCCAGGAGCACGCCCACCACGCCGACGGCGAGGGCCATGTAGAGGACGAAGCCGCCGAGGTAGCCGCGGGGCTGGAGCAGGGCCCACACGGGGACGAGCGAGGCCGCCACGCAGTAGGCGAGGATGAGGACGCCCCAGGTGCGCCCGTCGAGGACGAGGAGCGTGGAGAAGCGCATGCCGAGCCACACCACGACCAGCGTGGCGGGCACGAAGACCGCCGTCGTAAGCCAGAGCGGCGGTTTGAGGTACCGCTCCACTGCACCCATCACGATCGACAGCAGGAGGTAGAGGACGGAGGCCAGCGCCACCGCGCCGCCGGGGTTGAACGGGAAGGCCATGCCTTCCAGGTCCTCGGTCTTCCCCACGAAGGTGGAGGCGGTGATGTCGGCGAAGGCCAGGATCACGTAGACGAGGGCCACCCAGATGAAGGCCATGACCGCGACCCAGGCGCGCGGCCCCAGCTGTACGCGGATGATCTCCGCGATGGAGCGGCCGCCGTGGCGCACCGAGGCGACGAGGGTGGAGAAGTCGTGCACCGCCCCGATGAAGATCACGCCCAACCCGATCCACAGGATGCACGGCAGCCACCCGAACTGCTGGCAGGCCAGGATGGGCCCGGCGATCGGCCCCGCGGCGGCGATCGCGCTGAAGTGCTGGCCCATGAGATAGAAGGGCCGCGTGGGCACGAAGTCCACACCGTCCTCGCGCGCCACCGCCGGCGTGCTCACCGTGTCGTCCAGGCCGAACTGCCGGGCCACGAAGCGGCCGTAGAAGCGGTAGCCGAGAGCGAGGGACGCGAGCACGACCAGTGAGAGCAGGGGCAGGCTCACGTCGGGCGACGTTATAGCAGCGTCACGGTGCCGGCAAGCGCGCGTGGCGCCTCGCAAAAATGCGCCCGCGCTGCGGGCCCTCTTCGGGAGGCTCGAGGAGAGCCTCGAGGAGTCCCTCCGCAGCTTCAAGGCCTGGGCCGAGGCCCGCCAGCCGGCCGGGGCTTCCCGAGGCTAGACGTCCGCATCGCGCCGCGGCCGTCCGCCGGTAGAATGACCGGCTCATGACCGCGCGTCGCGCCGTCCGCCTGCCCGGGCCGTTCACGCTGCGCCACGGCGGTGTGCTCCCCCAGGTCGACATCGTCTACGAGACATGGGGCGAGCTCGCGCCCGCCCGCGACAACGTCGTTCTGCTCTGCACCGGCCTTTCGCCCGGGTCCCACGCCCGCTCCTCGGCCGCGGATCCCTCGCCCGGCTGGTGGGAGGAGATGGTCGGCCCCGGGCAGGCCATCGACACGGACCGCTTCCATGTCGTCTGCATGAACTCCCTCGGGAGCTGCCACGGGTCCACGGGCGCGGCCTCGGTGGACCCGCGCACGGGCCGGCGCTACCGCATGACGTTCCCCGTTTTGACGATCGAGGACATCGCCACCGCGTCCCGCGAGGCGCTGCGGGTGCTCGGGCTTTCTCGTCTCCGGGCCGTGGTGGGCCCGTCGCTGGGAGGCATGACCGCCCTGGCCTACGCCCTGCTCTTCCCGGACGAGGTCTCTAGCCTCGTGACGATCTCGGGCGCCGCGCGCGCCACGCCCTTCGCCACCGCCGTCCGGTCGCTGCAGCGCGAGGCCATCCGCACCGACCCGGGCTGGAAGGGCGGGGAGTACGCGGAGGACGCGCCGCCGGTGAACGGGCTGCGCCTCGCTCGCAAGCTCGGCCTCATCACGTATCGCTCCGCCCGCGAGTGGCGGCAGCGGTTCGGCCGGGAGCGGGTGGAGGTACGCGACCCGCGCGGCGATCCCTTCGGGATCGAGTTCGAGGTGGAGGCCTACCTGGAGCAGCACGCCCGCGCCTTCGTGGGCACCTTCGACGCGAACTGCTATCTCTACCTCTCGCGGGCCATGGACCTGTTCGACGTGGCCGAGCACGGCGGCTCGGTGGAGGCCGGCCTGGCCCGTATCCGCGCCGCGCAGACGCTGGTCATCGGCGTGGAGACCGACTTCCTGTTCCCGCTCGACCAGCAGGAGGAGATCGCCACCCTCCTGCGCAAGGCCGGCCGGACCGTCCGCTTCGAGGCCCTGCCCTCCATCCAGGGGCACGACTCGTTCCTGGTGGACATGGACCGGTTCGGCCCGGTGATCGGGGATTTCCTGGCCGGGATCTAGTGACCGGGCCCGCGCACAGATTTATTTTTCGAAGCCGAAAGTTTTGGACCTCGGGTTCCGGGTTGTCGCGTGGCATTCGCCTCGTCGATTCGTGACGAAGGACGATGTGCGCGCGCCCGCGGCTCCTCAGGCTGACTTCATCGTAGATCGTACGTGCCGGGGAATCGCGCGGCGATCGCTCCTCCTGGGCCCTCCCAGCGGCTCGGAATCGTGGGAAAAAACGCCGTGATACACAGGGCGCATGACAACGAACACTCTCGCTACCGCCCTCGCACTATCCGACGACGACCTGCTTGCCCGCGTTGAGGCGCTCTCGTGCGCCGAGCGCGGATCGTGCGCCGAGCTCGTGGCGCATCTCGCGGCGCTCGAGTTGCGCCCTTCGGCGCACGCCGCTCGGGGGTACGGGTCGCTCTTTGCCTATTGCACCGAGGCCCTGCACCTCTCCGAGGACGCCGCCTGCAATCGGATCCAGGCGGCGCGCGCCTGCCGGAACTTTCCCGTGATCCTCGACCTCCTCGCCTCCGGGTCGGTGACGCTGTCGGCGATCCGCGTGCTCGGGCCCCATCTCACGCCGGAGAACCATGAAGGCGTCCTGGCCGGGGCCAGACATCGGCGGCGCGAGGACATCCTTGCTCTCGTTGCCGAGCTGGCTCCGCGGCCCGACGTGGCCTCGTCGGTGCGGAAGCTCCCGGTGCCGACCTGTCTCAACGTTGGTGAGTGCCCGGCCACGCCGCCAACGCCTGCCTTTTCGTTGCTTGAGACCGCTGTGAACGCTGGGGCCGCGACGGATGCGGCGCCTGTTGGGTCATGGTGCGGCCCAGAAGGCCTGGAACTTCAGCCGGCGGCGGCGGCGCTTGTGTCGTCGGCGCTCGTGCACGCGCCGGCTAACGCCCCGGCTAACGCTCGAGGACCGAATAACCCGCGTCATCGGCCCGTCGTGCAGCCGCTTTCGCCTCATAGGTATCGGGTGCAGTTCACCGTCGGCCAGGAAACCTACGACCGGCTCAGGCGGATGCAGGCCCTGCTGCGCCGCGAGATACCGGATGGGGACACCGGGTTGATTTTCGAGCAGGCCCTGGCGCTGCTGGCCCAGAAGGTCGAACGGGAGAAGATGGGGAGCGCGGCCCGGCCGCGATCGACGCAAGCCGTCCGCAAAGTCATCCGCCCCGGGGCGGATGAGCCTTGGTCAGAACAAAGCCGCTCGCGCCACATCCCAAACCAGGTCATGCGTGCCGTGTGGTGGCGCGATCGCGGGCAGTGCGCGTTCGTTTCCAACGCCGGGCGCAGGTGCACTGAGCGCAACTACCTGGAGCTGCATCATATCCAGCCCTACGCGATGGAGGGGCCGGCCACCGTCGACAACATCTCCCTGCGCTGCCGGCGTCACAACCAGTACGAGGCCGAGGTGATCTTCGGACGGCGCGCTGTCTCACCCTGACAGGGCTTGATGACCTCGCCGGACCGGGCTTGATGACCAGCACCCGGACGACGAAGCGGAGGGGGACGGCGAGGCTGAGAAGGATGGCGAAGCGGAGAGCGACGGTGAGGCGGAAACATGCGCCCGTGTCCCGCCGCCGGATTACCGCGCCGGATCGTGTCGGGGGCATTGGGTTTCGGGCAGTGCCCGTCGCCTGGCCACCCCACGCCGGGGTCGTCGGCCCGCCGCCCGCGGCGCGGAGGACCTGGCCCAGGCAACACCACGCGACCGCGGCCCAACACCGGTGATAGTCTCGAAATTCAGGAGCGTCATGGAGGAGGTCTCGGCATGTTCGAACGACAGGATGGCGCGCAAGCGGTCGCGGCCGTCGCGACAGCGATGGTGCTGCTCGGCGGCCGGCAACGCTAGCGCAAACAACGACCCCGGGCCCCAAGCCCACCGCCGAAGAGGCCCGGAAGTTCGTGGAGGACGCCGAGGCCCGGCTCCTCGACCTGGACGTCCGGACGGCCCGCGCCGACTGGGTCCACAGCACGTTCATCACCGACGACACCGAGGTCCTGGCGGCGCAGGCCAACGAGAAGCTGGTGGCCGCGAAGGTGGAGCTGGCCAAGGCCGCCACGCGCTTCGACGGCCTCACGCTGCCCGACGACGTCGCGCGCAAGCTCACCATCCTCAAGCTGAGCATGACCCTTTCCGCGCCCTCCGATCCCAAGGAGGTGGCGGAGCTGACCCGCATCGTGGCCGGGATGGAAGGGACCTACGGCAAGGGCAAGTGGTGCCGGAAGACGGGCGCGGTCTCGACGGGAACCGGTTCGAGGCCTGTCGAGGGCGAGGCGAAGCCGGCCGCGGGCGCGACTGAGGGCGCGGCTGAGGGCGACTGCCTCGACATCAACGCCCTGGGCAAGATCCTGGCCGAGAGCCGCGACCCGGCCGAGCTGCTCGCGGTGTGGAAAGGCTGGCACGCCATCTCCCCGCCCATCCGCACGGACTACGCGCGGTACGTCGAGCTCGGGAACAAGGGCGCGCGGGAGCTGGGCTTCAAGGACATGGGCGCGCTGTGGCGGTCGAAGTACGACATGCCCGCCGACGATTTCGCGCGCGAGCTGGACCGGCTCTGGACGCAGGTCCGCCCGTTCTACCAGTCGCTGCACGCCTACGTGCGCTGGAAGCTACGGGAGAAATACGGGCCCGACGTGGTCCCGGAGAAGGGGCCCATCCCCGCGCACCTGCTCGGCAACATGTGGGCGCAGGAGTGGGGGAACATCTACCCGCTCGTGGCCCCCAAGGACACGGACCCGGGGTTCGACCTGACCGCGAACCTCAAGGCCAAGAAAGTGGACGCGCGGGAGATGGTGCGCTACGGCGAGCGCTTCTTCACCTCCCTGGGCTTCGAGCCGCTGCCCCAGACCTTCTGGGAGCGCTCGCTCTTCACGAAGCCCCAGGACCGCGACGTGGTGTGCCACGCCAGCGCCTGGGACATCGACGGCCTCGACGACCTGCGTATCAAGATGTGCATCGAGATCAACGAGGAGGACTTCACCACCATCCACCACGAGCTGGGGCACAACTTCTACCAGCGCGCGTACAAGGGGAAGCCCTACCTGTTCCGCGACAGCGCCAACGACGGCTTCCATGAGGCCATCGGCGACACCATCGCCCTGTCGGTCACGCCGCGCTACCTGGTGCGGGTGGGCCTGCTGGACAAGGAGCCGGACGCCTCCAAGGACATCGGCCTCCTCCTGAGGAGCGCCCTGGACAAGATCGCCTTCCTGCCTTTCGGCCTGCTGATCGACCAGTGGCGCT
>DAINRN010000025.1:5651-14092 GCA_036741815.1 Acidobacteriota bacterium | reverse complement strand
GCCCAGCACCGCGGGCGAGTCGCGGTCGATCCACGGATGGCGGAACTTGAGCCCCTCGAGCTCGGCGCCCTTGACCATGGCCACCGGGTCCCCGAGGACGGGGCCCTTCCACCGCCCCTGCGCGCCTTCCCGCAGGGGCCGCGCCACGACGAGCACGTCGGGACCGCCCGCCACCGGATAGAACCCGTAGTCCGCGTCGGGGTGGAAGGCGAGGGCCAGGTTCGCGGGCAGCGTCCACGGCGTCGTGGTCCAGATGACCGTGGAGACGTTCTTGCCTGCCAGCCCGGGGTGTCGCGGCTCGAGCCGGCGGCGCTCGGCCTCGGGCAGGGCGAAGCGCACGTCGATGGACGGGCTGACGTGGGCCTCGTCGTACTCCACCTCGGCCTCGGCCAGGGCCGTCCGGCACGAGATGCACCAGTGGACCGATTTCTTGGCCTTGTAGACGAGCCCCTTCTCCACGAAGTCGGCCAGCTGCCGCACGATCGTGGCCTGGTAGGCGGGCGACATGGTGAGGTAGGGCGTGTCCCACTCGCCGAGGATGCCCAGCCGCTCGAACTCCTTGCGCTGGATCTGCACGAAATCCTCGGCGTAGGCTCGGCAGGCCTTGCGGAAGGCCAGCGGCGACATGTCCTTCTTCTTCGAGCCGAGGTTCTTGTCCACCTGCAGCTCGATGGGAAGGCCGTGACAGTCCCAGCCCGGGACGTAAGGACTGTCGTGGCCCGCCAGCGTGCGGCTGCGGACCACCATGTCCTTCAGGATCTTGTTCAGGGCGGTGCCCAGGTGGATGTGGCCGTTGGCGTAGGGCGGCCCGTCGTGGAGGACGAAGAGGGGGGCGCCCTTGCGGGCGGCGCGCACCTTCTCGTAGAGCCGCCCCGACTGCCACTGCTCGATGCGGCGGGGCTCCGCCTGCGGCAGGTTGGCCTTCATGGGGAAGGCCGTCTGCGGCAGGTTGAGCGTGGACTTGAGGTCGTCGACGGTGGTCATCGCGCTCGCGCGGGCGTCAAAGAAATCGAGGCTAGCACGCGGGCGCCGAACGGGCAAATGAAGGTAGCCTCGGGGTTTCGGACCCGTCTCGACCACCCCTTCGGCTAAAATCGACGTGAGGGCTGACCCTACGGAGGTGTGATGCGCCGATCCCGATGGCTGATGTGCCTGGTCCTGGCTGCGCTGCCGCTTGCCGCGTGCACGAAGGGCAATGAATGCGACACCTGCAACCAGGATTCCGACTGCAAGGGCGGGCTCGTGTGCGTGAACTTCCTGGACGACAACGGGAACGTCGTCGGCAAGCGGTGCGGCTCCGGCGTGGGGGCCACCACCTGCCGGGTGCGCTAGCCCTCTCGCCTCACTGATCGCCGCGCGCCGGAGACAGGCCCAGCTGGCTGCGCAGGCTCGCCAGCCGCGGGTAGGTGCCCGCCGCCCAGGCCAGCCCCACGGCCAGCACAGCCCCCAATAGTCCCGCCACCACCGTGTAAACGGGCCACACGGCGAGCTGCGGGATCACGCCGACACTCCAGACCTGGTTGAAGCTGCCGGGCACGAAGGTGTACAGGCTCCCCGTGAAGGGGTTCCGGACCGACACCAGCGCCGACACGTCGTAATGCGACCCCAGCCCCTGCGTGGAGGCCGCCACCATGAGCGCCGCCACCGCCGCGCGGACGGCGAATCCGTAGAAGAGCAGGGCCAGGGCCAGCGGCGCGAGGCCGCTCTTGCCCTCGCGGCGCAGGTTGAACGCGAAAACCGCACCGACCACCGGCGCCAGCCACGTCACGCCCACCGCGAAGCACAGGAGCGGCGGCGCGGCCACCTTCTCCAGCCAGAAGCGTGTGGCGGTCACGGCCAGGCTCAGCACGATGGCGGTCGCCAGCCATCGGTCCCGCAAGATGCGCACGACGTCCTCGCTCAACGCCAGGCCCGCGGTCCCCAGCAGCAGGCACAAGGCGGTGGCCACATAATAGGGCAGGCTGGCCGAGGCCGAGACGTGCTCGGTCACGTAGGGCCGCCCCACGAGGAAGACGGCCGTGCTCGCCGACTCGCGCAGGCCCTGGGTATTGAGGGCGAGGATCAGGAAGACGAGGCCCGCGCCGCTCGTGCACAGGGCCAGCGTCCGGCGCCACGGCCCAGGCAGGCGCGGCCAGCACAGAAGCACCGCCCCCGCGGCCGAAGCGGCCAGGCCCACGCCTGCGCGCGCCAGGAACGTTCCGGGCATCCGCGGAGTATACAACTCGCGCGATTTCCGCCGCCATTGACTCCGTGCCGCGGTCCGGTAGAGTCGACACACCTTGGTCTCGCCCGCTGCCCGGTCCAGTCCCCGCTCCGCGGCCGACGACGCCAGCCGCGGCAGCGCGATCAAGCTGGGGGCGGAGCTCCTCGGCCGCGTCCTCGCGCTGGCCACCACCCTCCTCGTGGCCCGGTTCCTCGGGGTGGCGGACTTCGGCCTGTTCGCCGTCCTCTCGGGGATCGCGGTCATCGTGGCGGAGCTCTCCGACCTGGGCCTCCAGGGGATCGCCGTCCAGGCCCTCGTCTCGCGTAGCCTGCCCCTGTCGGCGCTGGTCCGGGCCAAGGCGCGGCTGACCGCGGCCCTGCTCGTCGTAGCCGCGGCGGTGGCCGCGTTTCCGCAAGCCCTGTCCTGGCCCGTTGCCCTCGCGCCGGAGGCCTCGCGCGCATCATGGGACGCGGCGCTGCGCCACGTTCCCCTGCTGTTCCCCCTCATCGTCTATTCCGCGGCCGCGAGCTGGTCGGAGCTCCTGGGCATCGCCTTGCGGGTCCGCGGCCGCCGCCGCCTCGAGGCGGCGACCATTGTCAGCTTCCGGGCCGCGGGCCTGGTGCTCGTGGCCGCCGCTCTCTTGTCGGGGACCGGGCTGCGCGGGTTGGTGTGGGCCTCCGCCCTCTCGGCCCTCTTCGCCCTCGCGCTCGCGGTCGTCTTCCTCCGGGTGTCCGCCGCGGCCAAGGACGACGGGGCGGGGATCGAGCCGGGCGTCGGCCTGACCCTCAAGGCGTCCGCGCCGCTGGCCGTCAACGGCGTGCTGGCCCTCCTCAGCCTGCGCATCGAGCTGCTGGCGCTGGCGTTCTTCCGCGGATCGTACGAGGCGGGCCTCTTCGCGGCGGCCCTCAAGGTCGTGGAGCTGATGAACGTGATCCCGGCGGCCGTTGCGGCGGGGGCCATGCCGGCCCTGACCAGGGAGGCGGCGCAGGGAGCGGACCCCGTCCGCCGCCGGACGGCGGCCACGGCCGCGCTGCTGGCCGCGCCCGCCGCCGCCGGCCTGATCCTGATCGCTCCGGGGATCGTGACCATGCTGGGCGAGGGTTACGCCGGCGCCGCCACGCCCCTGCGCGTGCTGGCCCCGGCGCTGCTCGCCTTGTTCATGAACACCGTCCTCATGCACTCCCTCATCGCCGCGGGCAACGCCCGCCGCCTTCCGTTCCTCACCGCGGCCCGCGTGGCCGCCGCCACCGCCCTGGCCCTCGTGGTCATACCGCGCTGGGGCGCGACGGGCGCTGCCGCCGGCTTCCTGCTCGCGGAGGTGATGCTGCTGGTCCTGGCGAGCCGGTCGTGCACGGGCGCGGGTCTCGAGGTCCCGGTGGTCCGATCGCTCCTCGCCGCGTCGGGGGTGACGCTGCCCATGGCCGCAGCGGTGGCCGTGGCGGGCGCGGGGACGATCGTGTCCGTCCTGGTGGGGGTCTTCACCTATGCGGTGACGCTCACGCTGGCGCGGCGGTTGGCCCCGGGCCTCATCCCTGGACTGGCCCCGGAGGCCGCGCCGGGCGGCCCGTGACCGGCGGCGGGGCGCTCGGCCCGAACCCCGTGACGCTGGTGATCCGCCACGTGCTCGAGGAGCGCGCGCGGAGGTTGTTCCCTGCCGGGGCCCGCGTCCTGGATCTCGCGAACGGCGCTGTGGAAACGGGCGCGGCCTTCGATGCCGCCTACGCGGGCCCGGGCGTCCTGGACGACCGTGACCTCGGCGCATCCGGGCGCGCGCTCGCGGCCGCGCTGCGTCCCGGCGCCCCCGTGCTGTTGTGCCTCAGGCGCCGCCGGCCGGACGCGCCGGGGCCGGGGCTTCGCGAGGCTCGCGCGCGGCTCGGCCCGGACTTCGTGTGGCACGGCGCGTTCGCCCTGGCCGTCGTGATGCCGGGAGAGCCGCGGCAGGACTGGGTGCGCCGCCACCCGCAGGCCTTCGGGGCCCTCGCCGCGCTGGAGGGCGTGGTGCGCCGGTGGCCGGTCCTTCGCGGGTTCGGCGACTACGTGGCGCTCGAGGGCGTGCGGCGCTGAGCCGCGGCGCCGGACACGATATGATCCGGGAGACGGCCACCACCCGCGGACCCCACTGGAGGTTTCGGATGAGAAGGCGCGTGGCCGTCTTCGCCTTGACCGTGGCCGCGGCCGCGGCGGCGGAACCCGCCTTGGCCATTCCCGCGTTCGCCCGCCGGTACCAGGTCGGCTGCTTCCACTGCCACGACGGCTACCCCAAGCTCAGCACCTTCGGCCAGAGGTTCAAGGAGCGCGGCTTCCGCATGGAGAAGGAGGAAGCGTTCGACGTGGCGAAATGGGTCCGCACCATCCCTGTGATCGTGCGCGCCGAGGCCCGCCGCGATTTCGTGGAGGACCAGGACGGCGTCAACTCCGGGATCTTGAAGGCCATCTCCGCGGGTAACCTGGGCAAGCGGTTCTCCTACTGGGCGGACGACACCGTGGCCATCACCGAGGGCGAGGACAACTTCAGCCACGTCAAGCCCAACAACGCCTGGGTGCGGTACGAGGTGGTCGAGGACGAAAAGCTCTACGCAAAGGCCGGCCGCATGGAGCTGGACCTCCCGTTCACCCAGGTCCGCACGCCCCATCTCTTTCCCTATCCGATCTACGCCACGGGAGCCTTGTCCGGCTCCGAGAACCTGGGCGACTTCCAGGAAGGCCTCGAGCTCGGCGGCAAGCTGCGCGGCGACCTCCGGTGGTCGGTGGCCCTGGTCCAGGCCCGCGCAGCGGGGGCCGACGACGCCAGCGGTGGGCACGCCTTCCTGCGGGTGCGGAAGCGGACGGGCGACAACCGCTTCGGCGTGTTCACCTACGTCGGCCGCAATTCGCGGACGTTCGGCACCGACGAGCAGCGCCGCGACATCCTCCGCCTCGGGGGTGACGCCAGCGTGTGGTGGCGGCGCCTGAACCTCTACGGCGTGTATCTCTACGGGAGGAACGACACCTACTCGAGGGATCCCTTCGCCGACCCGGGCGTGGTGGAGACCTTCGACGGGGGCTTCCTCCAGGCGGACTACCACTTCTCCGACTGGCTGGCCGCGACCCTGCGCGGGAACCTGTTGAACCCGCCGCACCCAGGCGGCGTGGACCTGGACACCGACACCAGCGTCTATCCCGGGGTGCAGGTCTGGATCCTCCTCCGCCTGAAGCTGTCGGCGCAGTATGGCTTCAACAGCGGGGATTCACCGGACGGCGGGGCCGTGCAGCTGGAGGTCGCGTTCTGACCCGCTAGCGGGTCTCGATCCCCGCCGCGGTCTCGACCTTGAGCTTCTGCTCGTGCTTGGCCTTGCCGTACGTCAAGGTGACGGTGTACTCGCCCGAGCGCACCAGCTTCTGGCCCTCGCCGCCGTACTCGGTGAGCAGGTCCTTCGAGGGCTTGAGGTCCCAGGTGATCCGGCTCAAGCCGGGCGTGCCGGGGCCGGTGAGGTTGGCCACGGGCGGCCCCCCCGCCACCGAGATGGCGATCTTGACCGGCTCGCCGGTGTAGCTCTTGACGAAATAGGTGAGCTGCGCCCCCTCGGGCGGGTTCTCGCCGCGGAAGACGGCCTTGCCCGCCCAGTCCACGGACCCGGGCAGGAGGAAGAAGGCCGCGGCCGGTGGGGGAGGGAAGAGGTAGGCCTCTTTCGCCATGACCTCGGGGGTCAGCTCCTGCAGGGGCCGGATGTCGTCGAGGACGTAGAGGCTCCGCCCGTGGGTGGCGATCACGAGGTCGCGGTCGCGCGGGTGCACGAAGATGTCGTCCACGGCGACGGTGGGCATCTCGCCCAGCTTCGTCCAGTGGGAGCCGCGGTCCAGGCTGGCGAAGAGGCCGAACTCGGTCCCCGCGTACAGCAGCGAGGGGTTCACCGGGTCCTCCCGGATCACCTTGACGGGACCGTCGGCGGGCAGGTTCGACGTGATGTCCTGCCAGGTCTTCCCGCCGTCGGCGGTGCGGTAGGCGAGCGGCTTGTAGCCCGCGCCGCGGTGCGCGTCCACCGCGAGGTACGCGACTTTGGCGTCGTGCGCGCCGGCCTCGATGCGGCTCATCCACTCGCCCCGGGCCGCGGCGGGCAGGTTCGCGGTGAGGTCCGTCCAGCGGCCGCCCTCGTCCTCCGTGACCCAGACCTTGCCGTCGTCGGTGCCCGCCCAGAGCGTCCCCGCGCGCATTGGGGATTCCGCCAGCGTGTAGACGACGCCGTAATTCTCGGCCCCGCTTCCCACCGACGCGGTCTTCTCGGGGTCGCGCGCGGTCAGGTCCGGGCTGATGAGCGTCCACTCCTCGCCCTTGCCCGTCAGCTTGAACACCCGGTTGCCCGCCAGGTACAGCACGCCCTTGGCGTGGCGGCTGGCGATGAGCGGCGAGTTCCAATGGAAGCGGAAAGCGGTCTGCCCTTCCTCCGGCTGCGGGCGGAGGCTCTTGATCTCGCCGCTCTTCAGGTCCGTGCGCTGGAGGAAGCCCTCCTGTGACTCGGCGTAGATGAGGTTCGGGTCCTCCGCGTCGAAGGCGCAATAGAAGCCGTCGCCGCCGCCGAGGTCGATCCAGTCGGTGTTGACGATGCCGTCCTTGGTGCGCGTGCGGCTGGGTCCCACCCAGGTCTGGTTGTCCTGCAGGCCGCCGCAGACGCGGTAGGGCACGCCGTCGTCGGCCGCGATCCGGTAGTACTCGCCCGCGGCGATCCGGCTCAGGTGGTCCCAGGTCTCGCCGCCGTTGAAGCTCTGGTAGACGCCGCCGTCCGTGCCGAGCACCAGGCGCCGGGGATTGCGCGCGTCCACGGCCAGGGCGTGCAGGTCCGGGTGCACCTTCTCGAACCGGTCCTCGCGGAAGGTCCGCCCGCCGTCCTCGGAGACGTGCAGCCCGAAGCCCAGGACGTAGACCCGCTGGTCGTTCTCGGGGTCCACGCGGATCTGGCTGAAGTAGAAGGGACGGGGGTTCAAGGGGCTCACGCGCGTCCAGCTGTCGCCCGAGTCCTCGGAGCGGAACACGCCGCCGCGGCGGCTGCGGACGCCGGCGCTGTCGTTCGTTCCGCCCTCCAGGCTCTGGACCACCGCGTACACGACCCGCGGGTTCTTGCGGGAGACGTCGATGCCGATCCGCCCCGTGGCCGCGGGTAGGCCGTTGCCGAGCTTCCGCCAGGTGGCGCCGCCGTCGCCGCTCTTGAAGATGCCGCCCAGGTCCTTGCCGTCGATGGCCGCGGGGCCGGAGGTGAAGGACCAGGGCGTGCGCCGGCGCGCGTAGAGGGCCGCGTACACGGTGTCCGGGTTGGACGGGTCGAGGGCCACCTCGCAGGCTCCCACGCGATCGGCGTAGGGGGCGGGCGCCGTCAGCGCCGCCTTCCAGGTGGCGCCGCCGTCGGTCGTCTTGTAGAGGCCGCGCTCGCCGCCGGCGCGCCAGAGGTCGCCACCCGCCGCCACCCATGCGGTCTTCGGATCGGCCGGGTGGACCACGATGCGCGCGACGGTCTTGCTCTCCTTCGGGCCGACGTTGGTCCACGTGCCCCCGGCGTCCGTGGACAGGTAGACGCCGTTGCCCCAGCTGGAGCTGTTGCGGTCATTGGCCTCGCCGGTGCCCACCCACACGATCTTGGGATCGGACGGCGCCACCGCCACCGCGCCGACGGCGGCCACCGCCTCCTTCTCGAAGACGCCCTGGAAGGTGGCGCCGTTGTCGGTGGTCTTCATCAGGCCGCCCGTGCCCAGCGCCACGTAGAAGGTCGCCGGGTCCTTGGGGTCGAGCGCCACGTCCGGCACGCGCCCGCCCATGACCGCGGGCCCGATGCTGCGGGCCTTCAGGGCCTTGAGGGCGAGGGCATCCACCGCGGGACCGGCCGGAGCGGCGGGCGAAGGCGAAGGCTTCGGGCCTGGCTTGCCCTGGGGCCTCGCGGTGGCGGCGGGCAGCAGCGATCCGGCGACGAGCGCGGCGAGCAGGGGGCCGTTTTTCATCCCCGGAGGCTATGTTCTCCCCGCGGCGATTGTCAACGAACCGCTAGCCGAGGGCCGCGAAGGCCTCCTTCAGCTCGTTCGCGCCGGGCCTCGCGAGTTGCCGGACGACGACGCCGTCCTTCAGGAGCACGAAGTTGGGCCAGAGGCGCACGCCGAAGGAGCGGCCGAGCGTGCGTCCCGGGCCGTCCTCGACCTTGAGGTGGCGCACGCCGGGCTTCTGGCCGAGGAGCCTCTCCACCTGCGGCTGCGCGGCGCGGCAGAACCCGCACCAGTC
>DAINRN010000025.1:2917-5641 GCA_036741815.1 Acidobacteriota bacterium | reverse complement strand
CGTCCCGAACTCGAGGAGGACGAGGCCGGGCATGCGGTCCACCTCCTCCCGCGTGGGCGCCGCGTTGGGGTGCAGGTATTCGCCGGTCATGTCCGTAAGGGCTGCAAGTTTCCCGCCAATCCGGGCCGGTTTCAGCGATCGAGCAGCGGTCCCAGGCGGCTCATTACCATCGCGTAGGCCTCTATGCCGTCCCACAGGTTCTGGAGCCGGAGGTTCTCGTTCGCCGCGTGCTGGTTGTTGTCGTGGTTCACGATGGGCAGGCCGATGATCGGCCGGCCCGTCTTGTCCTGGAAGAGCTTCATGGGGACGCTGCCCCCGAGCGTAGGCATGCGGATGACGGGCCGGCCCGCGGCCTCCTCGACGGCGCGCACTACCGCCCGCGAGACGGACAGGTCCATGGACGTGCGGGCGGCGGGGTAGCCCGCGCCCCAGGCGAGCCTGACCACCCGCGGGTGCGCGCGCCGCGTGGGCGCGTCGGGGGCGTCGCGGACCACGAAAAAGCCTTGCGCGGCCAGATGGGCCTCGACGCGCTCGCGCACCTTCTCCGGAGTCTGGTCCGGCACCAGGCGGAAGTCGATCGAGGCCGTGGCCTCCGCGGGTATCGCGTTCGCGGCGGCGGCGCCCACGGCCCCCGACGCCAGGCCGCGGACGTTGAGCGCGGGAAGCAGGATGCGCTCCGCGACCGGCGCCCCGCCGCCTTCGGTCGTTCCCAGGCCGAACTCCCGCTTCAGCTCGCCGTCCACGTCCGGGATCTCCGCGAGGGCACGGCGCTCCGCCTCCGTGACGTCCCGGACGTCGTCGTAGAAACCGGGGATCAGGATGCGGCCGTCGGGATCCCGCAGGCCCGCGATGAGATGAGCGAGGAGGGCGGCAGGGTTGGGGGCCCAGTTGCCGTAGTGGCCGCTGTGCAGCGGCCGCAGCGGACCGTAGACGGTGAGCTCCAGGTCCGTGGTGCCGCGGGCCCCGAAATAGAGCTGCATGCGCCGCGTCTGGTGGACGGGACCGTCGCACAGGAGCCAGGCGTCCGCCTTCAGGAGCCCTCCGTGCGCGGCCAACAGCGACTCCATGTGGGGCGACCCGGCCTCCTCTTCACCCTCGAAGAGGAACTTGAGGTTGATCGAAGGGAGGGATCGGCTGGCGCGCAGCGCGTCGAGGGCGGCCATGAGGCCGACGATCGGGGCCTTGTCGTCGCTGGCGGAGCGGCCGTAGAGCCTCCACTCGGGACCGAGCGGAGCTCTCCAGGCCGTGGGCGGGACCTCGCGCGCGCCGTCCTCGAGCCGCCCTTCACGCAGCACGGGCGTCCACGGACTACCGGTCCACTGCGCAGGGTCCACGGGCTGGCCGTCGTAGTGAGCGTAGAACACCACGGTCCGCGAAGCGCCCGCCGCCGTCAGCTCGCCGTAGACGGCCGGAGGAGCGCCGTTCACCTCCAGCAGCCTCGTGGTCGCCCCGCGGCGCTGGAGCATGGCCACGACGGCCGCCGCGTTCTCGCGTATGCGCACGGTGTCGTCGGCCACGTTCGGGATGGCGACCAGGCCCGCAAGCTCCTCGAGGATCTCGACCTCGTGCGCCTGACGGTAGGCGCGGACCTCCTCGCGGAGCGCCGACGGCTCGCCCGCCGGCGGCGACGCGGGGCCCGCGGGCCGGCCCCCGGCCACCGCGGCGGAGAAGAAGAGAACGACGATGGGCCGGATCATTCCCTGGCACTGTAACCGATGCCGTGCCCTTTTCTGCACCTCGGCCTGAGCGCCTTGGGCACCGAGGCTCGGCGGATGTGGGCGCTATGGAATCGAAGGATCCAGCGCCGCCTCCAGCGCGAGCCGCATTCCCTCCGCCTTGTGCAGGGTCTCCTCGTACTCCGCGTCGGGATCCGAGTCCGCCACGATCCCGCCGCCCGTGTGGAAGACCGCGCGGCCGCGGGTCACCACGGCGGAGCGGATGAGGATGTTCGCGTCCAGCCGTCCCGAAGGCGTCGCATAGAAGAGGGCGCCGGTATAGAAGCCCCGCGGCGCCGGCTCGACCTCGTCCAGGATCTCCATGCAGCGGATCTTGGGCACGCCGGTGATGGTGCCGCCGGGGAAGAGCGCCTGCAGGGCGTCGAAGGCGTCGCGGCCGGGCAGGAGCCGCGCGGCCACGTTGGAGACGATGTGCCGCACGTGGGAGTAGTCCTCGACCGTCATGAGCTCGTCCACCGTCACCGACCCCGTGGCCGCCACCTTTCCGAGGTCGTTCCGGGCGAGATCGACGAGCATGAGGTGCTCGGCCCTCTCCTTCGGGCTCAAGATCAGCTCCGCGGCCAGGGCGCGGTCGGACCGGGGGTCGGCGCCGCGCGGCCGCGTGCCCGCGATGGGCCGGGTCCAGGCCCGGTCGCCATCCACCATCAACAGCCGCTCCGGGGATGCGGAGACGATCTCCAGGTCGCCGGCGCGCAGGTAGCCGGAGAAGGGCGCGGGGCTGACGCGGCGGAGGTGGTGATAGAGGCGGAGGCCGCCGCCTTCGAACGGGAGGTCGAAGCGCTGCGAAAGGTTCGCCTGGTAGATGTCGCCGGCGGCGATGTGATCCTTGAGGCGGAGCACGCGGCGGCGGTGGTCGTCGCGGGACATGTTCGAGAAGGCGGGCAGGTCGATCCGGTCCCGCGGGGCCGGGGATGGGCTCACGGCCTCGGCCCCGCCGGCTTCCTCCACCAGGAAGCGGTCCACGGCCATGGCCACGAGCAGAGGCGTC
>DAINRN010000025.1:0-2907 GCA_036741815.1 Acidobacteriota bacterium | reverse complement strand
GAGGGACGGCCCGGCCGCGCGAAGTCGTAGGCCAGGGCGCCCGCCACGCCGCCCTCGTCGGGCCAGGCTCCCGGCGGTACCTCGCGGAGCAGGGCGCGCAGCGCGGCCACGGGGTCGGCGTCCACGCGGCGCGTTCCCCCCGCCGAGGAGACCTTTGCCCCCGAGCGGTCCGCGACCAGGATCGCCCGCGGTCCGCGCGCCACTATCGAGAGCCGGCCCAGGGGACCGGGCGCGGCGGTGCTCTCGAACAGGACGCACGGCCCCGCCTCCCGGCGCAGCTCGTCGTAGGCGCTCAAGGGAGGGGCTTCACAGTCAGGATGCTATAATCCGCGCCCTGTGCCGTGGGGGCCGAACGCATGAAAGCCCTACTCGAGATCCTGCGCGCCATGGCCGCGAAGAAGGACGAGGTGGAGAGCCGTCGCGAGCTCTTCCACGAGGTCGCGGACCGCGTCGTGAAGCACGCCTGCGGCGCGTTCGGCGCCAAGGCGGACGAGGTGGCCATCCTCATGACCACCTCGGACGGCAGGCACCTCCGGTTCGTCGCGCCCCGCAAGTTCGCGGACCTGGGCACCATCCCCATCACCAAGCGGGACTCCATCGCCGTCAACGTCCTGGCCAAGAAGTCGGGCGAGGCCATGAACAACGTCCCCATGGTGAAGCACGTGGCCTTCTTCGAGAGCGTGAAGATCCGCGACCGCGTGGCCCCCATCCAGAAGATGATCACCGTCCCCATCATCCACGACGGCGAGGCCGTGGGCGTGGCCCAGATCAGCCGCAAGGGCGAGAACCCCGCGGAGGCCGGTCCCGACTTCACCGCGGGCGACCTGAAGAAGGCCCAGGACCTGTTCGAGGAGGTCGGCCCGTACCTGGTCGCCACCCGCCCCGACCGGTTCTAGGGCCGCCCTATTCCACGCCGGCGCGGATGAAGCCGGAGTCGTCGCCCACGAACGACCGCGGGCCCGGGGCCGTCGGCTCGGCCACGATGCGGAACCCGTCGCGCTCGAGCGTCAGCTCGAACCGATAGCCCCGGCGCTGGAAGGTCCGCGTCTGGCTGGGCACGTCGAGGAAGGGTCCGGACCGCCCGAGGTCGTCGAAGGTGGCGTAGCGCGCTTCGCGGCGGTAGAAGGCCTCCTCCCGGTCCATGAGGTGCCGTAGGGTCGCCACCGCGGGCCGCTCGAACGGAGTCAGGTCCCGGGGACTGCGTTCGCGCTTCTGGTAGCGCCCGCTGGCCCCGAACCCGCTCGACGTGCTGCCACCCTGGTTGCTGCGGAACTTGTCGGCGAGGGCCTCGCCCGCGTCGCGGCCATCGGCCTCGGCGGCGGGCTCCTCGTCCAGGACGGAGTAGGACGAGCGCGGCGCGGACTCCGCCCCGCTCGACGGCGGCGCGGCCGCGCGCGCGGGAGCGCGGGGCGCCGGGGCATTGCCGGGCTTTGTCGCGGCGGCAGGACCGGGCCCGCTCGCCGCGGGCGGTGCCGTCGCGGGCGCCGCCGTCGGGCCCGTTGCCGCGGTCGGCGGCGGCGCCTCCGCAAGCGTCGCCGCGGGCGCCGGCGCGAGAGTCGCGGGCGGCGCGGTCACCGCCGGGGCAGTCGCGCCCGCGGTGGGTCGGCCCGCGTCCGCCGTCGTCTGGGGCTTGCGCAGGAAGACGTACCAGCCAAGGACCCCCACGGTGCCGACGATAACGAGCAGCCCCGCGGCCACGGCCCCGAGGATGAGGCCTGTCCTCGACTTCGCGGGCGTCGGCGCCGGCACCACCTCCGCCGCCGCCGCACGTGGCGCCTTGCGCGCAGCCGCGGGCAGGGGCGCGGCGGGGACGGCCTTGCCCCCGCCGGGAGCGGGCGCGATCTGGCGCGTCGGCGCGGTGCCCGCCACCGTGGGCGGGGTCGAGATGGTCGGGGCGGATGCCGCCGCCCGCGGCGGCCAGGATCCGGGCGCGGTCGCGACGTCGGTCTGCCGCAGCGTGGGCGACGAGCCGGGGCGGCTCAGGGCCAGCAGGTCGTCCGCCAGCTCCCGCCCGGCCTGGTAGCGCTGGCCCGGCTGCTTGGCCAGGCACTTCGCGATGATGCGGATCATCTCGTCGGGGATGTCGGGGTCCTCGGCCCGCAGCGGCGGCGGCTCCTCGGTGATGATCTTGAATATGAGGCCCGTGATGGACTCGCCGCGGAAGGCCTTCTTGCCGGTGATCATCTCGTAGAGGATGCAGCCCACGGCGAAGAGGTCGCTGCGCCCGTCCAGCTCGCTCCCGCGCGCCTGCTCCGGGCTCATGTAGGAGGGCGTGCCCAGCAGGCTCCCCGTCTGCGTGAGGTGGTCGGCGGAATCCGTCACCTTCGCGATGCCGAAGTCGGTGACCTTCACGCGGTCCCCGCCCTCGATCATGATGTTGGCGGGCTTGATGTCGCGGTGGACGACGTTGTGGCGGTGCGCGAAGTCCAGGGCGTCGGCGACCTGGGCGCCCAGTCCGGCCGCGCGCTCCGTGGTCAGACGCCCGGCCCCGGAGATCGCGCGGTCGAGGCCGATGCCGTCGATGAACTCCATCGCCAGGTAGCTCGTCCCCTCCATCTCGCCGACGTCGTAGATGGTGACGATGTTGGGGTGCTTGAGCTGGGCCGAGATCTGGGCCTCGCGCTTGAACCGGTCCATGAGCTGCTCGAGGCTGGTCCCCGCCGCGGCCAGGCCCTCGAGCCGGATGGTCTTGATGGCCACCATGCGGCCCAGGATCTTGTCCTTGGCCTTGTAGACGGTGCCGAAGGCGCCGGCGCCCAGCTTCTTGATGATCTGGTAGCGCCCGGCGATCTCCGCCGGCTCGGGGACGGAGCTGGACTGGCTCATCCCGGGGGCCAGGCCAGCTTGCGGCCCCCGACCAGGTGGAGGTGGATGTGGTGCACGCTGTAGCCGGCGTCGTCGCCGGCG
>DAINRN010000024.1:7397-14204 GCA_036741815.1 Acidobacteriota bacterium | reverse complement strand
ACCGTGGCCAAGTACCGCGAGGAGCTCCGCATCCCTCCGTCGAACCTTCGCAAGTCGGTCCACTGAGGCAAGCCCCGCGCTGCGGGGCGCCCGCGAGAAGGAGGTGGCCGCATGAAGGTCGAGTACACCGGCCGGCAGACGGATGTGCCCGCGAAGGTGCGGGCCCTCGCGGAGCGGAAGCTCAAGAAGCTGGAGAAGTTCGTGGGCCGGCCCCTGCGCGCCCACGTGATCCTCACGGTGGACCGGCACCGCCAGATCGCGGAGGTCAGCGTCCACACGCCGCGGCACGACATGACGGCCACGGAGGAGTCTTCCGACATGGGGGTCTCGCTGGCCACGGTCATGGACAGGCTGATCCGCCAGGCCCAGCGGCACGCGGGCCGGCGCCAGTCCCAGAAGAAGAAGGTCGGCGGCCCGGGGCTCATGAAGCCCGAGGCCTAGGTGCCGCGCGGCGAGGGGCCCGGCCCGGACGCCCTGCCCCAGGGCGAGAGGCCCTCGGTCAAGGTCAAGGAGCTGCTCGGGGGCGAGTCCGCGGGCCTGAACCTGCGCCTCCGCGCCGGCAAGAGCGGCCTCGACCGGGAGATCTTCCTGTCCCGCGTCCAGAGGCCGGGGCTGGCCCTGACCGGCTACACCGACTACATCCGCTACGGGCGCGTCCAGATCGTGGGCCAGAGCGAGATCGGCTACCTGACCAAGCTCGCCCGCGCCCGGCGGGCCTCGATCCTGCAGCGGCTGGCCCGGTGCCGCATCTCGTGCTTCGTGGTCACCAAGGGGCTGGCGCCCCCCAGGGAGCTGCTGGCCGCGGCGGACGCGGAGGGCGTGCCCGTCCTGGTCACCGCCGCAGAGTCCACGCCCTTCATCAAGCACCTCTCCGCCTTCCTGGAGGAGAAGCTGGCCCGCCGCCTGCACCTGCACTCGGTGCTGATCGACGTCTTCGGCCTGGGCGTCCTCATCATGGGGGAGAGCGGCATCGGCAAGTCGGAATGCGCGCTGGACCTCATCGACCGCGGCCACCGGCTGGTGGCGGACGACGTGGTGGAGATCAAGCGGCTGGCGGACTCGGTGGTGGGGGCCTCGCCGGACCTGACGCGCTATCACATGGAGCTGCGCGGGGTCGGCGTGATCAACATCAAGGACCTCTACGGGGTGTCCTCCATCCGCATGACCAAGCGGGTGGAGCTGGTGGTGAGCCTGGAGCGCTGGGAGTCGGGGAAGGAGTACGATCGGCTCGGCTTGCACGACGAGCAGTTCGAGGTCCTGGGGGTGGACGTGCCGCTCATCCGCATGCCCGTGGCCCCCGGCCGCAACCTCGCGATCCTGGTGGAGGTCGCCGCGCGTAACCATCTCCTCAAGGAGCGCGGCTACGACGCCGCCCGCCACTTCGCCGAGCGCGTGGACGAGATGGTGGGGCCCGTGCGGGGCACCCGTCCCGGCCGCCGGGCCTCGGACCTCCGGCGGACGGGCCGGCCCGCCGCCCGCCGGGCGAGGAAGCGCTAGTTGGCGAGGCGGAAGCCGTCCGGCGAGCGCCAGATCCTGCTCATTTCGGGCCTCTCGGGGTCGGGCAAGACCCACGTGCTGCGGGCCCTCGAGGACATCGGCTGGCTGTGCGTGGACAACCTGCCCACGGTCCTCATCCCGCGCTTCGCCGACCTCATCCGCGGTTCCGGCGGGGCGCAGCGCGCGGCGCTGGTGGTGGACATCCGGGAGCGGGACTTCCTCAGGCAGTTTCCGCACGTCTACCGGCAGCTGCGGGGCAAAGACCTGAAGGTGAGCCTGCTCTTCCTGGAGGCGGCGGAGACGGCGCTCGTGCGGCGCTTCAGCGAGACCCGCCGGCCGCACCCCCTGGCCTTCAACCAGCCGGCCATCGAAGGCATCCGCGAGGAGCGCGAGGCCTTGAAGCCGATCCGCAAGATGGCGGACCGCATCCTCGACACCACGGACTACACCGTCCACCAGCTGCGCGACTTCATCAAGGAGCACTACGACCTCCGGGAGGGCACCTCGCCGCTGGTGGTGACCGTGGCCTCGTTCGCCTACAGGTACGGCGTGCCCGCGGAGGCCGACCTCGTCTTCGACGTGCGCTTCCTGCCCAACCCGAACTTCGTGCCCAGGCTGAAGCCGCTGACCGGGAACGATCCCGCCGTGGTCCGCTACATGAGACGGCAGCCCGATACGCTCGCCTTCCTGCGCAAGCTGTACGGCCTGCTCGCCTACGTGATCCCGCGCTACGTGCGCGAGGGCAAGAGCTACCTCACCATCGCCGTGGGCTGCACGGGCGGGCGGCACCGCTCGGTCATGATGGCCAACGCCCTGGGGGAGGCCATCGCCCGCAAGGGCTACACTGTGCGCGTGCGCCACCGCGACCTGAGGCAGTCGTGAGCGGGTGCCTGTGATCGGGATCGTGGTGGTCAGCCACGGGCAGGTCGCGGGCGAGCTGGTGAACGCCGCGCGCAACATCGTGGGGGACGTCCCCGCCATCACCGCCGTCTCCATCGGGTGGGCCGACGACATGGCCGCGGCCCGCGAGAAGATCGGGCAGGCGCTGGGAGAGGTGGGAGGCGGCGACGTCCTCATCCTCACCGACATGTTCGGGGGCACGCCCACCAACGTGAGCCTGCCCTTCCTGTCCGCGCGCGTGGAGATCGTGACGGGCGTGAACCTGCCCATGCTCATCAAGCTCATCGGCCTGCGCGAGGGCGACCTGCTGGAGGTGGCGCGCGTGGTGCGCGACCAGGGCAAGGGGGCCATCTACGTGGCCAGCGAGATCCTGGAGAAGAAGCCCACGTGACGCGCCGGGAGGTCACGGTACGCAACCGGCTGGGCCTGCACGCCCGGGCCGCGGCGCGGTTCGTCCATGCCGCCAACGCCTTCGCGAGCCGCGTCACCGTGAGCCGCGAGGGGCGCACCATGGACGGCAAGTCGATACTCGGCATCCTGCTCCTGGCCGCGAGCCAGGGCACGGCCCTCGTGCTCGGCGCCGAGGGCGACGACGAGGGCGCGGCCGTGGACGCCCTGGCTGCCCTCGTGGAGAGCGGCTTCGGGGAGCCGGCGTGAACCGCCTGCTCGGGGTCGGCGTCTCGCCGGGTATCGCCGTGGGCCCGGCCCT
Source organism: Acidobacteriota bacterium (assembly GCA_036741815.1). GTDB lineage: Bacteria > Acidobacteriota > Vicinamibacteria > Fen-336 > Fen-336 > DAINRN01. The sequence continues at coordinate 11,098 of DAINRN010000024.1, read as the reverse complement.
GGTGGTGGAGCGCGAGGCAGCGCCCGTGTTCCGGCTGCTGCGGGCGGCGGACCAGGTGGAGGGCGAGGTGGAGCGCCTGACCCGGGCGGTGGCGGCGTCGCGCAAGCAGCTCCAGGCCATCAAGGACCGCCTCTCGCGGAAGGCCGACGTCCCGCACGCCTACATCTTCGACGCCCACCTCCTCATGCTCGAGGACCCGCTGCTCCAGGACCGGGCCGTGGCCGTGATCCGCGAGGACCACGTGAACGCCGAGTGGGCGCTGCACGCGGTGTCGGAGCAGCTCCACGAGATGTTCGACGGGTTCACCGACGCGTACTTCCGGGAGCGGAGCACCGACCTCGACGACGTCCTGGGCCGCATCCAGCTGAACCTGGGCGGGGCGCCCGACGCCCCCAGCCTGTCGCGCCTGCCCGGCAGCTTCGTCCTCGTGGCCAGGGACCTCACACCCTCGGAGGCCGCCGACCTGGACTGGGAGCGTGTGCTCGCCCTGGTGGTGGAAGGGGGCTCGGCCACGGACCACACCTCGATCCTGGCCCGGTCCTCCGGCGTGCCCGCGGCGGTCGCGGTCCGCGACGCGACGCGCGAGATCCCGCCCGGCGCGCAGGTGGTGGTGGACGGGAGCCGGGGCGAGGTCGTGGTCGATCCCTCGGACGCGGCCCTGGCCGCCTACCGCGCTGCGCAGGAGCAGGACCGCATCGAGGACCAGCGGCTGCAGCAGACGCGGACCCTGCCCGCGGTGACGCGCGACGGCGTCTCCGTCCGCCTGCACGCCAACGTCGAGTTCCCCGAGGAGGCGGAGACCGCGCTCCTCTACGGCGCGGAGGGCATCGGTCTCTTCCGCTCCGAATACCTGCTGGGCCGGAGCCCGGAGTGGCCCGGCGAGGAGCGGCAGGTCGAGGTCTACAGGCGGCTGCTCGACCAGATGCGCCCGCACCCGGTCACCATCCGTACCTGGGACGTGGGCGCGGACGAGATGGCCCCCGGCGGCCCCACCAGCCCCAACCCCGCGCTGGGGGAGCGCGCGCTGCGCCTGCTGCGCCGCAACCCGGGACCGTTCCGCACGCAGATGCGCGCCCTCCTGCGCGCGGGGGCCCACGGCCCCCTGCGCATCATGCTGCCCTTCGTGGGCGGGCCGTCGGACCTGGAACCCGCCCTGGCCCTGGTGGCGGAGTGCCGGGCGGAGCTGAGCGAACAGGGTAAAGACCAGGGCCGGCACGTGCCCGTGGGCCTTATCATCGAGGTGCCGAGCGCGGCCGTGACCGCGGACCTGCTCGCCTCGCGGGTGGACTTCTTCAGCGTGGGGACCAACGACCTCATCCAGTACCTCCTGGCCGTGGACCGCGCCGATCCCAGGGTGGCCCCTCTCTACGAGCCGCTCCACCCCGCGGTCCTGCGCGTCATCCAGGAGATCGTCCGCGCCGCGGGCGCGGAAGGGTTGCCCGTATCGCTGTGCGGCGAGATGGCCGCGGACCCGCTCCACGCCCTGGTCCTCCTCGGCTTCGGGGTGAGGGAGCTGTCCATGAGCCCCGCCGCCATCCCGCGCGTGAAGGAGGCGGTGCGCGCGGTGACGATCGAGGCCGCGCGCGACGCCGCGCTGGCCTGCCTGTCGCTTCCCACCGCCCGTGAGATCGAGACGATGCTCCGGCACGAGCTGGCCTCGGCCCTCGTCCCCGCCGGGGCCTTCAAGGAGTGACCGATTGCCCGAGATTCCCAGGAGAGTGGACAAGCCGTGGGGCTACGAGATCTGGTGGGCGCGCACCGAGCGCTACGTGGGGAAGATCCTCCACCTCAACAAGGGCGAGAGCCTCTCGCTCCAGTACCACCGCGTGAAGGAGGAGACCATCCGCCTGCAGAGCGGCCGGCTCCTCTTCGAGACGCGGCCGGCGGGCGAGGAGGGGGACCTGCGGCGTGTCGAGATGGCGCCCGGCGACGTCGTGCACATCGCCCCGGGGACCCTCCACCGCATGACCGGGCTCGAGGACTGCGACATCCTCGAGGTCTCCACCCCCGAGCTGGACGACGTGGTCCGCCTCGAGGACCGCTACGGCCGCGCCGGCACCTCCAACCCATGAAGGGCGCTCGGGTCGCGCCGCGCGCGGGGCGAGTTGCCTGGAAGTGGACGCCCGCGCGCCAGCGCGACACCTCGCGCCTGGGACGGCGGCTGACGGCCCTCGCCCTCTGCCTCGCCACCGCCGCTGCGGCCGCGGCCTGCCGGGGCCGGTTCCCGCACGCCGTGGGCCCCGACCAGGGCCGCCTGGTGGCGTCAAGGTCCGGGGAACGGTACCATCGTTCGGAATGCAGTCTCGCCCGGCTGATCGTGTCCAAGAACCTGCTCTATTACCGGACCGGCGACGAGGCCTACGCCGACGGCTTCACGCCGTGCCACGTGTGCCGTCCCGAGGCCCAGGGGAGACAGGCTGTCCCCGCGCCGGGACAGGACAACCGGCCGCCCGCCGCGCCCGCGTCACCGCAGCCGTAGGGGTTTCCGCCTCGGCGTCCGGCGGCACGCGCCTTGCTCGGCTCCGGGCATGACTCGACCCGTCGACCAGGACGATCTCGACCCGACGCGCCGCGACGTCGTTCGGCTGTTGGGATCCTTCGCCGCCGCGGGGATCCTGGGCGGCTGCGCGGGCGCCGGCGCCCGGTCCGCGTCGGAGTCGCCTTTGACGCCCGCCTCTCCGGTGGGGTCGTGCGTGGTGCGGCCCCAGCAGACCGAGGGGCCCTTCTTCGTGGACGAGAAGCTGAACCGGGCGGACCTGCGGTCCGATCCCGTGAACGGGCTGGCGCGGCCGGGCGTCCCCTTGAGCCTGTCCTTCCGGGTCTCCCGGACCTCCGCCGGGATGTGCGGGCCGCTGGTGGGCGCGCTGGTGGACGTCTGGCAGTGCGACGCTTTCGGCGCGTACTCCGACGTGGCCGGCAGCTCCGGGTCCCGGTTCCTCCGAGGCTACCAGGTGACCGACGACGCGGGGGCCGTGCGCTTCACCACCATCTACCCCGGCTGGTACAGCGGCCGGGCCGTGCACATCCACTTCAAGATCCGCAGCGCCCCTGGATCGGTCACGCGCCTGGAGTTCACCTCGCAGCTCTACTTCGACGACGCCCTGACGGACTCGGTGTACACGCAGGCCCCGTACAACAGCCGGGGACGCCGGGACACCACCAACCAGCGCGACGGGGTGTTCGCCAGCGGGGGGGCGCAGCTCCTGCTCCCGGTCACCCAGGACGGCTCCGGCTACGCGGGGACGTTCGACATCGCGCTCCAGGTGTAGGGCGAGATTGCTCGCATGAAGGGACGGCCGGAGAGAAGCGAAGCCGCCCCGGACTACTTTCGCTACATCGACCTCGTTCCCGAAGGCGACGTCCTGGCCCGGCTGGAGGCCCAGCTGGACGAGACGATGGCGTTCCTCGGCCAAGTCTCCGAGGAGAAGTCGCTCCACCGTTACGCCCCGGAGAAGTGGTCGATCCGCCAGGTCCTGAGCCACGTGACCGACGGCGAGCGGGTCTTCCTCTTCCGTGCCTTGTGGTTCGCGCGCGGGTTCGACACCGCGCTCCCGAGCTACGACGAGAACGCCGGCGCTGTGGCGGCCGAGGCGGACCGTTTCCCGTGGGCCAGCCACGTCGAGGACTTCCGCGCGGCGCGCCTCTCCACGCTCACCTTCTTCCGCAACCTGCCGCCCGCGGCCTGGATGGCCAGGGGCGTG
>DAINRN010000024.1:0-7387 GCA_036741815.1 Acidobacteriota bacterium | reverse complement strand
CAACCCCTTCACCGTGCGCGCCGTGGCCTACATCCTCGCCGGGCACGTGGCCCACCACACGGCGGTGCTCCGGGAGAGGTATCTTTAGGGCCTCACGAGGAGGCCCGTCATGAAGAAGAGCCTGATCCTGTCCTGCCTGGCGGCCGGCGCGGCCGTGCTGGCGTCGGCCTCGAGCGCCCGGGCCGCGGACAGCTGGGTGGGGACCTGGAAGCTGAACGTCGCGAGGTCGAAGTTCGTCCCGGGGCCGCCGCCCCAGAGCATGACGCTCACGTTCGAGGCCGCGGCGGAGGGCGCGATCAAGCTGACGGCGGACGGCGTCAACGGGGAAGGCAAGCCGACGCACTTCGAGTACACCTCCCCCTTCGACGGCACCGACACCCCCTGGATCGGCAACCCGAACGCGGACTCGGCCGCGCCCCGGCGGATCGACGCCAACCGCTACGAGAACCTCTGGAAGAAGGACGGGAAGGTCGTCGTCAACGTCAGCGCGACGGTCTCCGCCGACGGCAAGACGCTGACCGTCATCCAGCGCGGCAAGGACGCCCAGGGCCGGGTGATGGACATGTCCGAGATCTTCGAGAGGCAGCAGTAGGCCTCCCCGGGCCGGCCCGCGGCATGCGCGCGATCGCGCTCATCTGCCTGTCCCTGGCGGCGGCCCCCGCGGGCGCCGTCACGCAAGCCACGCTCGTTGACCCTCGGCCGAAGTCGGCTGTCGTGGACCTCACCCACACCCTCCAGGCCGCCGACATCGAGACGATCGACGGCCTGGCCGCCCGCGCCCGCGCCGGCGGCGAGCTCATGGTGGTCGTGATCGATAGCGTCAGCGGGGCGGTTCCCCGCACGTTCACCACCCAGCTCTTCAACCGCTTCGGGCTGGACGGCGGCGGGCGGAACCGCGGCGTAATGCTGCTGGCGGCTCTGAAGGATCGGAAGGCGGAGATCGTGGTGGGCGACGGCTATCCGGACTCCGTGATCAGCGTGACGGACCGCATCATGCGGGACGTGGTGGTGGCGCGGTTCAAGGCGGGCCAGCCGCGGGAGGCCATCGTGGAGGGGGCCCGGGCCATCGTGGACCGCGTGATCGTTCCGCAAACCGCCGCGGCTCCATCCGCGCCGGGGCCGGCGCCCGAGGATCTGGCCCCGCTGCCGCCCCCGGCCGCACCGGAGGCGAGCCTTTTCGCGCGCGCGGCAGGCGGGGTCATGGACAACCCGCTGCCCGTCGGCCTCGGCCTGGGGGGCCTGGCAGGAGGAGGAACGCTCCTGCGCCGCTATCTGCGCAACCGGCCGCGCCAATGCAAGGCGTGCGGGACCATGATGACGCGGCTGGATGAGTTCGCGGACGACGCCAGCCTGACAAGCGGCGAGAAGGTCGAAGAGCGCGTGGGCAGCGTGGATTACGACATCTGGTCCTGCCGCTGCGGCCAGTCGACCAAGCTGCGCTACGGGTCCTGGTTCTCGGGGTACGGAAAGTGCGGGCAGTGCCAGGCCAAGACGCTGAAGGTCACCACCACCACCCTCGTCAGCGCCACCACCTCGAGCGAGGGACGGGCCCGGGTGGACGAGGTGTGCGCGAACTGCAGCTTCTCGCGGAGCTACGAGCGCAGCATCCCGCGGATCCAGCAGTCGTCCTCGTCCAGCTCCTCGAGCAGCCGCGGATCGTCCTCCGGCAGGGGATCGAGCGGGAGCTGGTAGGGCGGACTAGTACTTCTTCAAATCGCGAAGCGCGTCCGCCACCGTCGAGACCTGGGGCAGGATGGCGTCCTCGAGCACCGGGCTGTAGCCCACGAAAGTGTCCAGGGCCCCGATGCGGCGGACCGGGGCGTCGAGGTGCTCGAACAGCTCGTCCGCGATGCGGGCGGCGATCTCGGCGCCGTAGCCCCAGGACTTGCTGTCCTCGTGGGCCACGATCACCTTGCCCGTCTTGCGCACGCTCCGCGCGATGGCCTCCCAGTCGTAGGGGGCCAGGCTCCGCAGGTCCAGGATCTCGGCGGAGATGCCTTCCCCTTCGACCTGCCTGGCCGCCACCAGCGAGCGCTGGACCAGCGCCCCGAAGGTCACGATCGTCACATCCGCGCCCTCGCGGACCATGGCCGCCGTGCCGAACGGGATCATGTAGTCCGGCCCCGGGTAGAGCCCCTTGTTGTAGGTCTGCCGGTAGAGGTGCTTGTGCTCGAGGAAGAGCACGGGGTCGTCGCACCGGATCGCGGTGCGCAGCAGCCCGTTGGCGTCCTGGGCGTTGCTGGGGATGATCACGCGCAGGCCCGGGATGTGCGTGAAGAGCACCTCGCCGCACTGGCTGTGGTAGACGGCGCCGCCCTGCAGGTAGCCGCCGTAGGTCACGCGGACCACCAGCGGGCACTTGAAGGCGCCGTTGGAGCGCCAGCGCATGAGCGCCATCTCGCTGCGCATCTGCATGAAGGCGGGCCAGATGTAGTCGAAGAACTGGATCTCGGGTACCGGCTTCAGGCCGCGCGTGGCCATGCCGATGGCGCGGCCCACGATGTTGGCCTCGGCCAGCGGGGTGTTGAAGACCCGCTGAGACCCGAACTTGCGCTGCAGGTTGTGGGTCACCTTGAAGACGCCGCCCTTGCCCTTCACCTGGGGCAGGCTCTCCTCGCGGCTGCAGTCGGCCACGTCCTCGCCGAAGAGGACGATTCGGGGGTCCCGCGCCATCTCGTCGTGCAGGCAGGCGTTGAGGAGGTCCACCATCGTCTTGGGATCGCCCGACGGCCGCGGCTCGGTGCGAAAGGCGTCCGAGGTCGGGTCCACGTCGGCCGAGTAGACGTGCAGGGTGGCGCTCTGCGCCTCCGGTACGGGCGCGGCGAGGGCGGCGTCGGCGGCCGCGTCCACCTCGCGGCCCACCTCCTCGCGCAGCGCCTGGATCTCCTCCTCGGTGGCCAGGCCCTGCGCGACAAGGCGGGCCGGGAACGCGATGACGGGATCCCGGCGCGCGTCCGCTTCCCGCTCCGCCGCCGGGCGGTAGAGCGTCTCGTCGTCGGAGAGCGAATGCGAATAGGGCCGGATGACGCGCGCGTGGACGAGGGCGGGCCCGCGCCGGGCGCGGCACCAGGCCGCCGCCTCGCGCAGCACGGCCAGGCTGGCCAGGGGATCGCAGCCGTCCACCTCGCGCACCAGGAGGGCGGGGAACGAGCTCACGAGGCGCGAGATGCTGCCCCCCGCGGTCTGCACCTCGACGGGGACCGAGATGGCGTAGCCGTTGTCCTCGACGAGGTAGAGCACGGGCAGCTTCAGGTTGCACGCGGTGTTGAGGCTCTCCCAGAACTCGCCCTCCGAGGTGGTGCCCTCGCCCGTTGAGCAGTACACGACCTCGTCCGGCTTGCCGATCCTGAGGCCGGCCTCCGCGCACCCCACCGCCTGGAGGAACTGCGTGCCGGTGGGCGAGGACTTGCTGACCACGTTGAGCCGCGCGTGGCCCCAGTGGGACGGCATCTGCCGCCCGCCCGAGTTCGGGTCGTCCTTCGCCCCGGCCGCGCTCATGAGCATCTCGGTCGGCGTCATCCCGAGCTGCAACATGAGCGCGCGGTCGCGGTAGTAGCCGTAGAACCAGTCGTGAGCGGGCCGGAGGGCCATCCCCGCCGCCACCAGCACCGCCTCGTGACCGGCCCCGCTGATCTGGAAGAAGATCTTGTTCTGCCGCTTGAGCTGGATCTCCTTGTCGTCCACGCGCCGGGAGAGGTACATCGTGCGGAAGACGTCGAGCAGCGTCCGGCGGTCGAGGCCCTGCAGGTTCTCGATGGACTGGGTGGCCAAGCTCGTGCCTCCGCGCTGCCGTCGACGCGCCCATTCTATAGCAGCCGCCGCCTTCGGCCTTGGGCTAGACTAGCTCCATGGGTCGGGCGCGCGCGATGCTCCCCACCGTGCTGGCCGCCGCGTGCGTCTCGGCCGCCGGGGCCGCGGAGCAGGGATACACGGTGGTGGCCGAGCAAAGCGCCGTGCGCATCCACGTGGGCAAGAGCGGCCTCTTCGGCTTCGCGGGCCATGCTCACGAGATCGCCGCGCGCGTCGAAGGGACGGTCGCGGCCGATCCGGCCGATCTGGCCCGTTCGTCCGTCTCCCTGTCCTTCGACGCGAAGGCGATCGAGGTCGTGGCCGGTCGTGACGAGCCGGCCAAGGACGTCCCGAAGGTCCAGGCGGTGATGGCCGGTCCGGAGGTTCTCGACGTGTCCCGCTTCCCGTCCGTCACGTTCCGGTCGAGATCCGTGGCCGGAAAGGAGATCTCGCCCGGTGTGTACGATCTGCAGGTCAACGGCGACCTGACCCTCCACGGCATCACCCGGAGCCTGACGCTGCCTCTGCGCGTGGAGGTCGCGGCGGAGACGCTGACCGCCTCCGGCAAGGTGACGCTCCGGCAGACGGATTTCGGGATGAAGCCGGTGTCGGTGGGCGGCGTCGTGAACGTCAAGAACGAGCTGGGGGTGGACTTCAGGATCGTGGCCCGCGCTGGTCGTTAGGACCCGGCGGGGCCGGGGATCGACTTAGGATCCGGCGCATTCCAGGAGGTTGAAGGCAATGGCAACGACGGGACGGCTCTGGGCGATCGGCCAGGTGACCTCGCGCACCATACGCTCGGTGCCGGAGATGGCGCGCGGCATCAAGGTGGCCGAGACCTTCGGCTGCAACACGTTCGACCTCGCCACCATGCGGCAGAAGCTGCCCAAGGCGAGCGCGCAGTCCCTCCACGAGACGATCCGGCGCGGCAGCAAGCTCGATCCCTCGATCGCCAACGAGGTGGCGCACGCCGTGAAGGAATGGGCCCTCGAGAAGGGCGCCACACACTTCTGCCACTGGTTCCAGCCGCAGACGGGGCTCACCGCGGAGAAGCACGACGCCTTCCTGACCTTCGACGACGAGGGGATGCCGATGGAGCGGTTCAGCGGGGCCCAGCTCATCCAGAGCGAGCCCGACGCGTCGAGCTTCCCTTCCGGCGGGATGCGGTCCACCTTCGAGGCCCGCGGTTACACGGCGTGGGACCCGTCCAGCCCGATCTTCATCGTGGACGGGCCCAACGGCAAGACGCTCTGCGTGCCGTCCGTCTTCATCAGCTACCACGGCGACGCCCTCGACAACAAGACGCCGCTGCTGCGCTCCATGGAAGGCCTGTCGGAGCGCGCGCTGGCCATACTCAGACTCTTCGGCGACAACGTCTCGCAGCGCGTGGTCCCGACCATGGGGCCCGAGCAGGAGTACTTCCTCATCGACCGTGCGTTCTACGCGCTGCGGCCCGACCTGGTGGCGGCCGGCCGCACGCTGGTGGGGGCCAAGCCGCCCAAGGGGCAGGAGCTGGAGGACCACTACTTCGGCAGCATCAAGGACCGCATCCTGGCCTTCATGCAGGAGTCGGAGAACGAGCTGTTCAAGCTCGGCGTCCCCATCAAGACCCGGCACAACGAGGTGGCGCCCAGCCAGTACGAGACCGCGCCCATCTTCGAAGAGGCCAACGTGGCCTCCGACCACAACCAGATCGTCATGGAGACGATGAACCGCGTAGCGCGGCGCCACAACCTGGCCTTGCTCCTGCACGAGAAGCCGTTCGCGGGGATCAACGGCAGCGGCAAGCACTGCAACTGGTCGCTCCAGGACTCCGAGGGCCGCAACCTGCTGGAGCCCGGCGCCACGCCCGAGCGGAACCTCCAGTTCCTGGTCTTCCTGACGGCGGTCCTGAAAGGCGTGCACCGGCGCGCGGGCCTGCTGCGTGCGGCCATCGCCAGCGCGGGCAACGACCACCGGCTGGGGGCCAACGAGGCCCCGCCCGCCATCATCTCCGTCTTCCTGGGCGACCAGCTCACCCGCGTGCTGGACGCCATCGAGAAGGGCGCGACCGGCGGGCCCTCGGCCATGGAGCGCATCAGCCTGGGCGTCCGCAAGCTGCCCGAGGTGGCCCGCGACCAGACCGATCGCAACCGTACCTCGCCCTTCGCCTTCACCGGGAACAAGTTCGAGTTCCGCGCAGTGTCTTCCGCCGCCTCGATCTCCACGCCCATCGCCTTCCTGAACGCGGCGGTGGCCGAGGCCCTGGGCGAGTTCGAGGACGCGATCGCGTCGCGCACCGGCAAGGGCGCGAGCCTGCAGGACGCGGTCCTCGACGCGGTGCGCGAGGCGGTGGTGGCCACCAAGGCCATCCGCTTCGAGGGTAACAACTATGCAGCGGAGTGGGTGGAGGAGGCGCGGCGCCGCGGCATCCCCAACCTGCGCACGTCGCCCGAGGCCCTGGCCGAGCTGGTCAAGCCCGAGGCCCGGGAGTTCATGGCGAAGATGAAGGTCTTCTCCGAGGCCGAGACCGAGGCCCGCTACCACGTGCGCATGGAGCGGTACGTGAAGGACGTGGAGATCGAGATCGAGGCCCTGAAGTCGATCGTGACCGGCCACGTGCTGCCCGCCGCCTACAAGCAGCTCGCCCTGCTGGGCGCCACGGGCTCATCCAAGACGGTCAAGGAGGCCTTGTCCCGCATGGACGCGGCGGTCGAGGCCGTGGCCTCCAAGGGCGCCGCCCTTCAGGCCGCCGCTGAACGCGCCTCGGGCGAGGCGGACCTGGCCCGGAAGTCCCGTCTCCTCGCCGAAGAGGTCGTGCCGGCCATGGCCGCGTTGCGCGAGGCCTGCGACCGCATCGAGGAGACCGTGGCCGACGAGTTCTGGACGCTGCCCAAGTACAGCGAGATGCTGTTTCTTGTCTGAGCAGGGGGGCGCTGGGGTGCCGCGCCCACCAGGAGGCTCTCATGAAGATGAACGCTGCCGCGATCGCGCTCGCTCTCTCGCTCGTCGCTGGCGCGGTCGGGGCCGAGATCTCGGTCTCCAAGCGCGCCTACGTCGTCGCCGTCGACGTCAAAGCCAAGACCATCACGCTCAAGCATCATGCCGAGATCGGCGGCAAGGAGTGGACGGAGTCCGTGGTCCATTGGGACGACAGCGCGACCTGGGAGAAGTCGAACAAGCCGGCCACCGCCGAGATGGCGAAGTCCTTGAAGAAGGACGACAAGGTCTTCGCGCAATTCACGGATCGCAGCGGCAAGACGTTGTGGCTCGAATCGCTGGCCACGCTTCCGGCGAACGAACCGATGGACTAGCCGCCCCGGCGCGTCAGCCCGCGATCAGCTCCCAGGCGAAGCGGAGGCTCCAGGCGGACTCCGCGGGCACGAAATCCCCGGCGATGCCCACCAGCTTGTCGGCCAGGTCCGGGCGTTGCGAGAGCCGCCGGGCCATGGCGTTCGATAACGCGGGCCGGGCCACCACCCGCTGCAGAATCCGGTTGATCCGGAACTTGTCGCGGGTGGCCGCGTCGCGGGCACGGTCGTACTCGCGCAGGTCCACGCCTTTCGACGATCGGAGGGCGCGGTCCGCCACCTCGGCCGCCATCTCGGCGCTGCGCAGG
>DAINRN010000023.1:7500-15374 GCA_036741815.1 Acidobacteriota bacterium | reverse complement strand
TCGACAGCGCGGCGGCCGGCACGCTGCACGAGCTCTTCGAGATCGTCGGCTCCCGGCCGGGCACGGAGGTGAGGGTGGACGGCCGTAACGTCCCCTACGCCCGCGAGATCTGGCTGCCGCTCTTCTGGCTCTTCGTGGGGGACGAGCGCTGAATGGCCCTGAACGAGGACCTCGACCAGATCGAGAAGGCGATCAAGCAGATCCAGATCGAGTGGGAGAAGTTCTTCGGGGGCGTGGAGCGCAAGGCGCCCAGCGACCTCAAGGCGAAGTTGGAGGCGCTCATCCGCCGGCACCTGAACTCGGAGATCCGGAACAACACCGAGCGCTTCCGCTACCAGAACCTCACCGCCCGCTACAACACCTTCAGCGAGATGTGGAGCAAGCGCCTCCGGGCCCTGGAGGAGGGAAGGGTCATGGGCGTCCACGGCCCGCACGCGAAGGCGCCCTCCGCCCCACCGCCGTCGGAGCGCCGGGTCGCGCGCGCGGGCGGCGGCGGGGAGGTCCGCATCCAGGACCCCGAGCGCGACAACGAGGCCATGCGCTCGCTCTTCGACCGGTTCCTGGAGGAGCGCCAGAAGACGGGGGAGTCCGGGGCCGTGAAGTTCGAGGGCTTCCGCAAGCTGATCGCGCAGCAGGCCAGCCGCATCCTCAACGAGAAGGGCGGCCAGGCCGTGAGCTTCCGCCTCGAGACCAAGGACGGAAAGGTGAGCCTCAAGGCCAAGGCCTTGAAGTAGGATGCGCCTGATGATCGCCCGCCGCTCGATCCTGCAGGCCACGGCGGCGGCCGCGCTCGTCTGTCTGGCCGCGCGCGACGCCTCCGCCTGGCCATCTTCTCTAATGCAGTCGCTGGCCCGCGACGCCCGGCGTCTCCTCCCGCCCTCGCTGGCGCGCCTCATGGCCGAGCGCGAGACGCAGATCCTCGAGGCCACGGCCCGGTTCCCGCCGGAGCTGAGCCAGGCGGTGTGGGCCGACCTCGGCGCGGGGCAGCTGCGCCCGCAGACCGTCACCGCGCTCGACGCGCGGAGCGCGGAGGTGATCGGCCTGTTCCGCGGCCAGCGGGTGAGCGAGGGCGTGGTGCGGCTGGGGGCCCTCGTGCGCGTCCCCGCCGACTTCGCGGACCCGGTCCTCTCCGCGGGGCCCGAGGGCTATCCGCCCGGGGTCGTCCAGGAGTACTACGCCTTCGTGGCGGCCAGCCTCGACAAGATCCCGGTCGTGCTCGACGACCCCGCGGCCATGAAGCTCAAGCGCAGCGCCCTGCCCGCCTACTGGCAGAAGCTCATCGCGCGGAGCCGCGACCAGTCGTCCGTCATCCGCACGGAGCTCTTCCAGGGCGGGCGCGTGGTGGACCACCGCACCCTGGACTACCGATCGCCGGTCTTCGGGGTGGCCTCGCTCTCCTACTCGCGCGCGGTCACCGCGATCGCGGCCACCTGGCTCGCCCTCTGGCGGGAGTCGCGCGGCGACCTCACGCGCATCCGCCAGCCCGTGATGGTACGCGCCAACGAGCAGCCCGTCATGGGCCGCGCGCCGGGGTCTTCGTCCGCGGGGCCCAGGGTCCCGTGAGCAAGCGCCGGGCGATCATCTCCGTCTACCGCAAGGAAGGCGTCCTTGACCTCGCCCGCGGCCTGGTGTCGCGGCGCTTCGAGGTGGTGTCGACCGGCGGCACGGCGGAGGCGCTGCGCAAGGCGGGCGTGCCCGTGGTGGGGGTGACGGAGACCACCGGGTTCCCCGAGATCCTGGACGGCCGCGTGAAGACCCTCCACCCGAAAATCCACGGCGGGATCCTCGCGCGTCGCGACGAGCCCGGCCACATGGCGGCCCTCAAGGAGCACGGCATCCCGCCGGTGGAGGTCGTGGTCGTGAACCTCTATCCCTTCGAGGACAAGGTGGCCAAGGGCGTGCCCTTCGCCGAGGCGCTGGAGAACGTGGACATCGGCGGGCCCACCATGCTGCGGGCGGCGGCCAAGAACTTCCGCCACGTGGCCGTGGTGGTGGACCCCGCGGACTATCCCGTCCTGCTCGAGCAGCTCGACCGCGAGGGCGGGATCGACCCCGCCACTCGCCTCTACCTCGCCCAGAAGGCCTTCCGCCACACTGCGCGCTACGAGGCCGCCATCGCCGGATACTTCGCCCAGGTCGAGGAGAAGGGCGGAGCCTACGCCGTCGCCGACACCGAGGATGTCTTCCCCTACCGGCTGAACCCGTCCTACGAGAAGGTGCAGGACCTGCGCTACGGCGAGAACCCGCATCAGCGCGCGGCCTTCTACAGCGACCTCGGGTCCACGCTCTACTCGGTGGCCGCGGCCCGCAAGCTCCAGGGGAAGGAGCTCTCGTTCAACAACATCCTGGACCTGGACGCGGCCTGGCGGCTGGTCACGGAGTTCAACGAGGCGGCCTGCGTGATCGTGAAGCACACGAACCCCTGCGGCACCGCGGTGGGGGAGGGGCCGCTCGAGGCCTACGAGCGCGCCTGGGAGTGCGACCCCCTGTCGGCCTTCGGCGGCATCGTGGCCCTGAACCGCCGCGTGGACGTGCCGACGGCCCAGAAGATCGCGTCCGTCTTCGTGGAGGCGGTGATCGCCCCCGGGCTGGAGGGCGAGGCAAAGAAGATGCTGGCGGCGAAGAAGAATCTCCGGGTCATGGACATGGACACCACCGGCATCCACCGCGTCACCGGCTTCGACTTGCGGCGCGTCATGGGCGGGGTGCTGGCGCAGGAATGGGACCTGCACCGGCTCGACCGATCCAAGTGCGAGGTGGTCAGCAAGCGGCAGCCCACCGAGGACGAGTGGAAGGCGCTGCTCCTGGCCTGGACGGTCGTGAAGCACGTGAAGTCCAATGCCATCGTCTACGCCAACGCGGTGCAGACGGTGGGCGTCGGTGCGGGACAGATGAGCCGCGTGGACGCGGCCCGGTTCGCGGCCCTGAAGGCCAAGCTGCCGCTCCAGGGGACCGCCGCCGCCTCCGACGCGTTCTTCCCGTTCCGCGACGGCGTGGACGAGATCGCGAAGGCCGGCGCCGTCGCCGTCATCCAGCCCGGAGGGTCGGTCAAGGACGAGGAGGTCATCGCCGCGGCCGACGAGCACAAGATGGCGATGGTCTTCACCGGGGTCCGCCACTTCCGCCACTAGACTGGAGGAAGGAGGTCCAAATGCGCTCCATCCTGGCCGTGGCCTGCTTCGTTCTTTCCGTCCTCGTCTGCGCGGCGCAGACGGCGTCCCCTCCGGCGGCGAGCCCGTCGCCCGCGGCCGCCCCCGCGGCCCCGCGCGACCCCGCCCTGCCCGCGGCGGAGGAGACGGCCAAGGCGGCCCTGGAGACGTCGCCGCGGCACGGGGAGTACGTGGACGTGAAGGTCCCCTCCGGCGGCGCGCCCGTCCGAACCTGGATCTCGTACCCGGAGCGCAAGGGCAAGGCCGGCGTCGTGATCGTGATCCAGGAGGTCTTCGGCCTGACCGACTGGATCCGCGCGGTGGCCGACCAGCTCGCCCGCGAGGGCTTCGTCGCTGTGGCCCCCGACCTCGTCTCCGGCCATGGCCCGGGCGGCGGGGGGACCGAGTCGGTGGCCAGCCGCGACGACGTGGTGAAGCTGGTGCGCGCGATCACGCCGGAGGAGGCGACGGCCCGGCTGGACGCGGTCCGCGGCTACGCCTTGAAGCTGCCCGCCGCCAACGGCAAGAGCGCGACCATCGGGTTCTGCTGGGGCGGCGCCCGGAGCTTCGCCTACGCGGTCTCGCAGCCGGACCTGCGGGCCGCGGTCGTCTACTACGGGTCGTCTCCGGATCCGGCGGCGCTGGCCGCGATCAAGGCCCCCGTGCTCGGCCTCTACGGCGCCGACGACGAGCGCGTGAACGCCAGCGTCGGTCCGGCCGAGGCGGAGATGAAGAAGCTCGGCAAGACGTACGAGGTCCACACGTACGAGGGCGCCGGCCACGGTTTCCTGCGGCAGCAGTCCGGCCGCGAGGGGAAGAACCTCGAGGCCACGAAGCAGGCCTGGCCCCGCACGGTGGCCTTCCTCCGCCAGTACCTCGAGTGAGACGGCAGCCGACGTCTCGGCGGCCGGCCGGGCGGCGATGGTAAGCTAGGGAACCCTGGAACCCCCGAGCAGAGCCGCAGCGGGGAGGGCTCGCGCGGCAAGAGCACAGAGGAATCACATGAAGATGTGGCCGGCATCGATCTGGGCCGCGAGCGCGGCGCTGCTCTGCGGATTGGCCGTCAACGCCGAGGCCCGGCCGCCGGAACAGGCCGGGAGGACGGCGAAGCAGATCGCGCAGGAAAAGCATCTCTCGCCCGCTGCGTATGCCCAGCCCGACCCCGACGCGGTGCCTCAGCTCCAGCCGCTCGGCTCTACCCCCTGCGTCGGGGGGATGGCCGGCCCCTATCCCTGCAAGGACGTGGACCTGATGTCGTTCCTGCCGCTGGCCCAGATCGGGGGCGGCCAGGGCAGTAGCCTATGGGGCTGGACGGACCCGGACACCCAGCGCGAGTACGCCTTCATGGGCCGCTCGAACGGGACCGCGTTCGTGGACATCACCGACGCGGCCAACGCCGTCTATCTGGGCAACCTGCCCTCGCACACCGGGTCGTCGATCTGGCGCGAGATGAAGGCGTACGGCTACTACGCCTACATCATCAGCGACCAGAACGGCAACCACGGCATGCAGATCTTCGACATGCGGCGTCTGCGCGACGTCGTCACCCCGCCCGTGCTCTTCACCGAGGACGGCTGGTACGGCGGCTTCCAGAACTGCCACGACCTGGTCATGAACTCGGACACCGGCTTCGCCTACTGCGTGGGGTCGAACACCTGCTCCGGCGGGCTCCACATGATGAGCCTGGCCAACCCGGTCGCGCCGCAGTTCGTCGGGTGCTTCTCGGGCGACGGCTACACCCACGACGCGCAGTGCGTCATCTACAACGGGCCCGACACCGCCCACGTGGGCAAGGAGATCTGCTTCGCCTCGAACACGGACACGCTGACCATCGTGGACGTGACCAACAAGTCCGCGCCGGTCATGCTCTCGAAGACGGGGTACGCCGGCGTGGGCTACACCCACCAGGGATGGCTCACCGACGACCACCGCTACTTCCTGCTGGACGACGAGCTGGACGAGACGGACTTCGGCCATCCCACCTGGACCTTGATCTGGGACCTGGCCAACATCGACGCCCCCCTGCTCATGGGCCACTACACCGGGCCCACCAACGCGATCGACCACAACCAGTACATCCACCAGGGCTACTCCTACCAGGCGAACTACCAGGCGGGACTGCGCATCCTGGACATTTCGGACATCGCCAACGCCAACCTCACCGAGGCGGCCTACTTCGACATCTACCCCAGCAGCAACAACGCGAGCTTCAACGGGGCCTGGAACAACTACCCGTTCTTCGCCAGCGGCAACGTCATCGTGTCGGGGATGGAGCAGGGCCTCTTCGTCCTGCGACCCAAGCTCAACGTCGACTTCACGATGGCGACCGACGATCCGGTGCTGTCCGTCTGCCAGCCCGGAGTCGACTCGACGACGTTCACCCTCACCGGACAGAACGGCTACACCGGAAACGTGAACATGTCGGCCGCCGGCCTCCCTGGCGGAGCGTCCTACGTCTTCAACCCCAACCCCGCCGCGGTGCCCGGCACGACCGACATCACCGTGAACGTCGTGGGCGGGACGGTCGGGACGTATCCGTTCACCGCCACGGCCACCGATGGGGTCCACACGCACCAGGTGGACCTCACGCTCAACGTGTCGGACGCGGTGCCGGCAGACCCCGTGCTCACCAGTCCCCCCAACGGCGCGTTCAACCAGCCCGTGCAGCCCGTCTTCACGTGGGAGGCGGCCGCGCAGGCCGCGACCTACGACATCCAGATCGCCACCGATCCCGCCTTCACGAACATCGTGAGCCAGGCCACGGACCTCCCCGCGCCGACGTACACCCCGCCGTCCCCGCTCACGCCCAACACCTCGCACTACTGGCACGTGCGCGCGGTGAACGGCTGCGGCATCGGCGCCTACAGCACGACCTTCTCGTTCACGACCACCGCGCCGGCGGGATCGTGCCCCCTGGGCACCCTGGCCACCCCGCTGGCCACGGAAGGGTTCGAGACCGGCGCCCCCGGCTGGACCTCGAGCGGGCCCGGCACCACCTGGTCGCCGTCGAACGTGCAGGTGCACACCGGCCTCCTCTCCTTCCGCGCCACTGCTCCCGCCTCCGTGACGGACCAGCGGCTGACCTCGCCCTCCATCGCCCTGCCCACGGGACAGCTACCGCTCAGCATGCAGTTCTGGAACTACCAGAACATCGAGTCGCAGGGCAGCGAGGGCACAGAGCACCTGCTGGGCTGCTGGGACGGCGCCATCGCCGAGATCTCGACCGACGGCGGTTCGAACTGGACCTACCTCCCCAGCACGGTGATGCTCACCGACCCCTATGACGGCGCGGTGGACGGAACCTCCGGCAACCCGCTGGCGGGCCTGAACGCCTGGTGCGGCCAACCGCAACCCTGGCTGAACTCCGTGGTGGACGTCGGCGCCTACGCCGGCCAGACCGTCCAGTTCCGCTTCCGGCTGGGCACGGATGCCGGCGTGGGGACCGAGGGCTGGTACGTGGACGACTACCTCGTCCAATCGTGCGTGGCCCAGGTGCCGAACCTCACGGTGGACGACATCGCGGTGGAAGAGGAGCACGACGAGGGCCTGGACCATCCTTCGACCGCCACCTTCACGGTCACGCTCTCCAACCCCGCGCAGCAGGCCGTCACCGCGAACTACCAGACGGCGGACGGCACCGCGACCGGGGGCGTCGACTACATCCCCAATGCCGGCGTGCTGACGATCCCGGCGGGCTTGGTCACCGGCACCGTGGACGTGGTCGTGGAGGACGACGTCCTCGACGAGGATGACGAGACCTTCTTCCTGGACTTCTCCAACGTCTCCGGGGCCAATGTCCTGGATGGCCAGGGCAAGGGCACGATCCTGGACGGGGATCCACTGCCGGAGATCGCGGTGGGCGACGCCACGACGGTCGAGGGCAACTCGGGGACCGCGCCGGCGGGCTTTGCGCTCGTGCTCCATCCCGTCAGCGGGCGTCAGGTGTCGGTGGACTGGATGCACCAGCCGGGCACGGCCACGGCCGGCAGCGACTACCTGGCATGCTCGGGCACCGTGGTGTTGCCCGCGGGCGCGACCACCGCCCCCATCTCCTGCGACGTGGTGGGCGACCTGGACGACGAGCCGGACGAGACCTTCGGCGTCGTGCTGTCGAACCCAGTGAACGTGCTCGTCAACGACCCGCAGGGCCAGGCCACGATCGTGGACGACGACCCGGTGGCCGACCTCCAGGCAGGGCGGGAGCTATCGCACGGCTTCGACGCCACGTTCGACCTTGCGGCGCAGCCGGGACCGGTCTCCCACCAGGACTGGTTCCGGATCGGGCAGGGGGCGCACGCGTCCTACGAGGTGATGGTGGACAACGCGGGAGGCGACACGAGCCCGCTGCAGCTCCAGCGCCTGGGTCCGGACGGGATCACCGTCCTGCAGAGCGCTGCGGACGCGGGCCCCGGCGAGGCCCGCAGCCTCCGCTTCGAGAACGCCGGCGACGTGCCGGTGACCGAGGAGCGCATCCGGGTGGCCAGCGGCGGGTGCGGCGAGCTCTGCGGCCCGGACGACGTCTACCGCCTCCGCGCCTTCGAGACGACGGGGTCCATCGCGCGCTTCAACAACTCCGCCACGCAGGTGACGGTGCTCGCGTTGCAGAACCCCGGGGTCGCCCCGGTGACCGGGCACGTCTGGTTCTGGCGGCTGGACGGCACGATGGCGGCCAGCCTGCCGTTCTCGCTGGACCCACACGCCCAGCTCGTCGTGAATACCGCGAGC